>NZ_JAUBOV010000207.1:0-1214 GCF_036700405.1 Microcoleus sp. T3_D1 | reverse complement strand
GAGATTTGTCGTTGGGTGGGGGCGGGTTTATTATATTGTTGGTTTCTGACATAAATGGTTGGTGAACCCGCCCCTACACGCTATCGTAGGGGCGGGTTTTACGAATAATATTTAATACCAGCAGACAATCTAGATAAACCCGCCCCCACCCAACCAATAACCTAGATTAACCTGATGTGCGATCGTATTTCACAAATGTAGATGCCGATTTGTGGTTGGGTGGAGGCGGGTTTTTGAGATTGTTAGTTTTTCACATAGATTATTGGTAAAACCCGCCCCGGAGGGCTATCGACACAATGTTATAGTACGATCGACTGTAGATAAGATTTGCCATTACATTCGATCGACAACGGACTAGATTCATTAATTTTGACTGAATTATGAGGATATAATTCATCTTTTGCCCACGACAAAGGATTATTAATGATGTATTCCCGAATAGCAACTAATGATTCTTCATTGCGGATGATATGTTCGTAATAACCTCGTTGCCAAACTGATACGGCAGTCAAATATCGCATTTGGTTAATTCGCCGCGCTGAAGATGTTTTCAGACCCCGCACAATTTCCGATAAAGGATGGATTTTTGATTTTCTCAGCGCCAATTTATCCGATTCTGTATAATTTATTTCTGTGCTGTCTTTCAAAACAATAATCGCGTGGACGTGATTTGGCATCACAATAAAATTATCTAATGCCACATTTTGATAACGTTTGGGAAGAATGCTCCAATTGAATAAAACTGTTTTACCATAGGGACTCAATTGCATTGTATTATCAATGACTTCGCCGAATAAACATTCACGCTGCCAACTGCAAATAGTGATAAAATACGCACCGGGAGTCGTATAATCATATCCAGGCAGGCGAATTGAGTGGCGGTGGTGTTTGTTGCGATCGTATTTCATAATCTTTTTCCCAAAAACACAGGCGGTAGGGGCGGGTTTTACGAATAATATTTAATACCAGCAGACAATCTAGATAAACCCGCCCCCACCCAACCAATAACCTAGATTAACCTGATGTGCGATCGAATGCAAAGAATATTGATTCGGATTTGTCGTTGGGCAGGGCGGGTTTATGATATTGTTGGCTTCTCATATAGATTGTTGGTGAAACCCGCCCCGGAGGGCGATTGTAGGGGCGGGTTTTACGAATAATATTTAATACCAGCAGACAATCTAGATAAACCCGCCCCCACCCAACCAATAACC
>NZ_JAUBOV010000206.1:0-1243 GCF_036700405.1 Microcoleus sp. T3_D1 | reverse complement strand
TTGAAATACTCACCGGCATAAATGCGCGGTGATTCTTGACGCTTCATAGGGTTCTGCTAACCGTTGCTAGTCTAACAATCCCTCTGCGCCCGTTTTGAGTCGTGGCGATTCCCCATGGTTGAGTCGATGGGAGGTATTATCCTCCGCACCTCTCAGTTAGATCCGGACGTGCTGGTTTCCCCGCATCCGGCTCCCGATGTTCTTGGCTTTCGCCTTTGCTCATGTGGAGATAATCGTGGCAGCTTTCGTGAACCGCTAAGAGGTTATTAGTTTTCGAGTTATTATGGTTTCCATCTACATGGTGTAGATGTACCTTTTCGTCGCCTAGCATTTTTAGACCACATTTCCCACATTTATGGTTTTGCCGTTTTAAGGCTTTAGAGGTGTCGCCGTCATAGAGCTTGCTGTTACGCTCACTCCAGTAGGCTATATCTCCGTCGTAGGGGGATTTCTCCCCTTTGACATTGACAAATTTGTTTTCGGAGTAAGAAACTGCCGGGAACGCTTTTTCTATCAATTTCTTGACAGTATAACGATTCTTTTTTGCTTCCTTATTGAATACCTTGAAGGCTCTATTTTGGATGAACCACAGTGAAAACCGCGACCCATCCAATTTACAGTAGCGGTGGTAATTTCTCCAGCCTCTAACCACAGGGGCTAATTTCTCAGCCTTGAGTGTGGCTCCATAATTCGAGTTGTTGACGATGTGTTTTACCTTCTGACAGAACGCTTTAAAATTGTCCACTGATGGAACGCATCTAAATTTCCCGTTGTTTTGCACTTTGAAATGCCAACCGAGGAAGTCAAACCCATCTGTCGTAGCTGTTAGCTTGGTTTTCTTTTCACTAACCTTCATACCTCGTTCTGCCAGAAATTCGCTGACTTTATCAAGTATTGCCTCCGCATCATCTTTAGGTTTCAGAATTATTACCATGTCATCCGCGTAACGGACTGATTGGTGTATTTCCTCAATCCCACTGAGAGCGATGTTGGCGAGTAATGGACTTACCACGCCCCCTTGCGGGGTTCCTTGTTCGGGAAATTCTGGATTAACTCCTGATTTTAGACAGCGGAATATTCCGGTCTTGATGCCTTTTGGGGCGATGAGTCGTTCCATTATGCTGGTGTGGCTTATCATGTCGAAGCATTTTTCGATATCGAGTTCGATAACCCGTTTCTCTATTCCGTTGCTATTAGAGCGTAGATTATGAAACAGTTTTTTCTGCGCGTCGTGCGCCGACCT
>NZ_JAUBOV010000162.1:0-5388 GCF_036700405.1 Microcoleus sp. T3_D1 | reverse complement strand
GCGTCCCCGCTCGCGTATTGTACAATACGCGAGCGGGGACGCTCGCACTGTAAATGCAAAACTGAGATGCTCCCGATGAACGCAGATGATTTTATTCTAGGTTTGTCTGCTTTTTTATTTAGTTTTACTCAAAATCGATCGGCCACAATTCTGTCACCGCAACTTCCCAACCGGGCAAAAGTTCGGGAATTGAAATCATGTCGCCGTCTCTCAATACCACTGGCTCTGTTTGGGGAGTGTAAATTGTTACTGTGCGCTTGTCTGGGTCGATTAATATTCCTACTTTTGCTCCGAGTTCGATAAATGATAGAATTTTTTCTCGCAGGGGTTTGAGGCGATCGGACTGAGATTTGATTTCTACAACTAAGTCGGGAACAAGTTCGGCAAAATACCTTTTACTTTGTTTGAGGCGATCGGCTATTACAAAAGAAACATCGGGTGCTGTAAGATTTGAATTCGGGAGGATAAACCCGCCGCTGGACTCAAACACTCGTCCGAGTTTGCGAGGTTTGACCCAGTTACGCAAAAGACTGACTAACTCTGCTCCTATTTCGCTCGATACAATGTCTGATGGGCCCATAAGGATAATCTTCCCGTCTACCAGTTCTAATTGGTAGTCTAGATGTGCTTCCGAAAGTATACCTTGCAGTTGTTCCAAGTCGGCAACTGTTAGGCGGGTGGAAGGAGAACCGGATTTAATTTGCAACTCTTCTCGATCTGTAAGACTTGAGGTCATAGGAGGATTCCAGACACATTTGAATCTATGTTAACAAGAAAATGGGCCGATCGCTTTTTTATGCAGTTGGTTTGCGTTAATGTTAAATATAGTTCTAAAAACTGCGTAATAAAGGAAAGTTTTAATTGATGCTCAGTGCTTTAATCTGGATACCAATGTTGGCTGCTGCCCTGATTGGGCTCTGGCCCGGTTCAGTGAGTTCTAAAATAGTTCGGAATGTCGCGATCGCCATTGCGGCCATAACTTTTATTCTTTCGGTGATTTTGGCAGTTCAGTTTGATGCCAGTATCAGTCAGTTGCAGTTTTCGGAATTCATTCCTTGGATAGATGCTTTAGGATTGAATTACAATCTGGGCGTTGATGGTTTGTCTCTGCCTTTGGTAATTTTAAATACTCTGCTGACAGGGCTAGCTATTTACGCTACGGATGAGTCGATCCGCAGACCTCGACTTTATTATTCTTTGATTCTGTTAATAACCGGCGGCGTAACAGGGGCTTTTTTATCTCAAAATTTGCTGCTGTTTTTCCTGTTTTTTGAGGTAGAATTGATTCCGCTTTACCTGTTAATTGCGATTTGGGGAGGCGAGCGCCGGGGTTATGCTGCTACTAAGTTTTTAATCTATACTGCATTTTCGGGAATTGTGCTGCTGGCTGCTTTCTTGGGGACTGGTTGGCTTAGCGGTGCTTCTAGTTTCGATATGGTTGGTGCAGCGGGCGCATCGCATTTGCAAGGAGGATTGCCATTGCCTTTGGTAAGGCAAATTGTTTTGCTGGCTCTTGTGTTGCTGGCTTTTGGAATTAAGATGCCTTTAGTGCCTTTTCATACTTGGCTGCCGGATGCTCACGTAGAAGCTTCGACGCCGGTTTCGGTGCTGCTGGCGGGGGTGCTTTTGAAGCTGGGAACTTATGGGATGCTGCGCTTTGGTTTGGGTTTGTTTCCAGATGCGTGGGCGGTGGCGGCGCCGACTTTGGCGAGTTGGGCGGTGGTAAGCGTGCTTTACGGGGCGAGTTGCGCGATCGCCCAAAAAGATATGAAAAAAATTGTAGCTTACAGTTCGATCGCTCACATGGGCTACATTTTGTTAGCTAGCGCCGCAGCTACTCCGATTAGTATGCTGGGAACAGTTTTGCAAATGGTTAGCCACGGTTTAATTTCGGGGCTGCTATTTTTGAGTGTCGGGATTGTTTACAAAAAATCCGGCACCCGCAACATCGATGTGCTCAAAGGTTTATTCAATCCCGATCGCGGTTTGCCGATGATTGGCAGTTTAATGATCCTCGGCGTGATGGCTAGTGCCGGCATTCCCGGTTTGGCTGGATTTATTGCTGAATTTTTGATATTTCGGGGCAGTTTGCCAGTGTTTCCCGTGCAAACTTTGCTCTGCATGATCGGCACTGGTTTGACTTCAGTTTACTTTTTAATTATGGTCAACCGCGCCTTTTTCGGCCGCCTTTCGGATGTGGTGGTAAATTTGCCACAAGTGCGCTGGCGCGATCGCATCCCTTCGCTGGTTTTAGCCATAATTATCGCAATCATGGGAGTGCAACCGGGAGTTTTAGTTGCTTTGAGCGAGAAAACTGCGATCGGGCTGGTAGCTAATGTGCCACCGCAAGTTAAAGCGATCGCTCAAAACTTGAAATAAAATATGACCTAGGTTCGTAGCATCGGACATCTTGCAGCAATCTCAATAAGAGGATTTTTCGGGGGGTCGGGCGGGTTTATAGAACCTATTTGCAAGCTTTAAGGCTGTTGGCGAACCCGCCCCTACGGCTAATTGAGAATGGTGCAACATCTCAGTAGCATCGGACTTTAGTCCTATGGCAGTTTTCAATCCCATGAAATACAGCAGACGGCTGTAGGGAGACGGCACTGCCGTGTCCCTACCTATTCCATTCATCAGTGTATCCGCGTTCAAATCCTTGTCGTTCCTTCCTTCAATTAAGGTTAAATAAGAATGAAAAGTACCGTATTAAAACCCTCTTCCCATCCCCTATCCGCATACATTGACCTATTAGAATCAGGCCAAGCTTTACTGCCTGAATCTGCGGAAAATGTAGTAGAAGTTGTCGGCATTCTCAAAAGTTATGCTATTGTTCTCGATGCCTATTCTCGCAATCTCAATTATATTGCAGAAGAACAGTTTTTAGTGCTTTTCCCGTTTTTTAAATATTTCAATGGAGAGGTGACGCTGCCCAAATTAATGCGCTATTTGTGGCACGATCGCATAAACTTTGAGTATGCTGAGTATTGCATGAGAACAATGCTTTGGCACGGCGGCGGCGGTTTGGACAGTTATTTGGATTCCCCGGAATTTAGCAGTTTGGTCGAAAAGGCGATCGCGGCTAAGCTGAAAGGCAATTTTTTCATGCAGGGACTCAACAAAGTATTTCCTAATTTTTTGCCAGAACAAGTGCGGATGCTGGCTTACTACACCGGTCTCGGTCAGTTTTGGCGGGTAATGAGCGATTTGTTCATCGACTTATCTGATTCCTACGATCGAGGGGAAACTAAGTCTATTTCTGATGTAGTTGATTTTGTCAAAGCCGGTTTAGTGGCCGCGGCCAGCCTACCGATTACCTACAGCGTCAAGATTGGCGATCGAGTCTACGATATACTGCCAGCGACGGCTAATTTGACATTTTTACCAGATGTAGCCGTGCCTTATGTAGAGGCTGTTTTCTTTCGGGGCACAGCTTTTTTTGGCACAGTTTCCTACAACGCTCAAGCTCATCAAATCCCGGAAGAACAAAGAGAATTTGCCTACGGGGCTTTGTTTGCTGACCCTTTACCGATTGGAGGTGCAGGGATTCCGCCAACTCAATTGATGCAAGATATGCGGCATTATTTGCCGGAGTATTTGCACGAAGTTTATCGCACGAGTTGTCGCGGTGAAGACGATGTGCGGGTGCAAATTTGCCAGAGTTTTCAAAAGTCGATGTTTTGCGTGACGACGGCGACTATTTTGGGTCTAGCACCTCATCCAATGAATACATCAGATCCAGAGGAAAAAAAGGCTAATCGGGCTTATTTGGAAGCTTGGATGGATCGATTTGGGAATTCTCGCTTGGATTGGGCAAATCAGCCAACTAACCGGGCCTGTCAGTTGTTCCCCGAACGGTAGAAGGGCGACAGGTTTTTAGGGCGCAAGGTCTCTCGGAGTTGGAACCATATTACCTGAAGAAAGCAATTGCTTTCTTTGGGAAGGCGAAAGCTCATCCTGGCGATCGCAATGATATCACGTCCCGTAAAATAGCCGGTATAAGGCAAGTAGTGAAAACTTCAGTCACAGACTTTTCTGAGGACTGAAGTCCTCACTACGAAACAATTTTATAGTCATTCTAGCGCACCTAATATGACCGAAAGCATCCAGGATACAAGCCCCCGGATTCATTCCGAAAGCAGACTCAGGACCCAGAAATAAAAAACCTGTATCCGATGAAACTTGCCCCCCGAATTTATCCGTGGAGTAAATCTAAAATCTAAAATCTAAAATCTAAAATCGATTGACCTGATAAACTGTTTGTTTTCGGCTCTTTGTGATTGCTTTCATAAGAGATATATCCGCTAACGCTTAGACTGGTAATGACAGGATAAAGCACTTGTTATTTCCGAACTATTTAGATTCGGACGAGAAGACTCAGGCCGTGAGAGTCCGTGCCGCAAGTTCCAAGCAAACCATAAGTTTCTGCTAAATCTTTGACTAAAGCAGTTTGTTTGGGGCTTGGTTTCCAAGGATTGGGATTACCGTAAGCATAGTAAATTTCTACACCGTCAATGCCGAAACGGGCTGCTTCTGGGATTAGTTTATCTGCCGTCGATCGATACCGGCAAGGATGTGCTAGAACTGCTAAACCTCCTGCTTCATGAATAGCTTCAATTACCCTGGCTGCTGAATAACAATAAGTGCCTTCAGTGCTTTTACCTCGTAGGTATGGTTGGAGACTGGGATGTTGCGGATCAAAGGCGTAACCGAGAATGTGTACGTCGTTGTTGAGCAATTCGGCATTAATTTCAGCGCCTGTCCACAGACTAGGTGCTTCGCTATTTTTGTCAGGATGGTTTAATTTCCAATTATCCAGCCAAATTTGAGCTTTAACGTAGCCTTCGGTGCTGTGGTGGTCGGTGATAGCTAAGCCATTGAGGCCTCTGGCTATGGCTTGTTCCATCAATTTCTCTGGCTGCAATCGCCCGTCGGAGTAGACTGTGTGCATATGAAAATTATAGGAACCCGGACAGCTATCGGCATCAATTGTCTGAAAGACTTGTTTGAGTGCTGAGATATTCTGGGCTTCTGGTCGGAGACTAGAAGCGGGGGAGGTAGCGAAGTTGACAGCCATAAGCGTTATTATAAAAAAAACTAACCTTGTTTAATATATCTAATAAATTGATATGTTGCACCTGTGGCAATAGTCTGCTGTGGGATTGAAACATCTGGCGGATGGTTGCGTTCGGCACAAAATATCAATTCACTCGCACATCTTGCACAATTCTTTATCCAGATTTTTATTGTCGGGTGGGGGCCGGTTTATGAGATTATTGATTTTAAGCAATTTATAGTTGGTAAAACCCGCCTCTGCAGGTTTTGGGAGAATGGGAGCATCTCAGTTTTGTAAAAAGCATTTTTTTATTGTAGTGCGAGCGTCCCCGCTCG
>NZ_JAUBOV010000161.1:0-5464 GCF_036700405.1 Microcoleus sp. T3_D1 | reverse complement strand
CCTGATTGTCGGTATGATCGAATCAATGACGTGGCGATCGGCTAGCTCACTCTTTTAAGATACAAGGGGCGGGTTTTACAAACAAAAATTGCCTAAAACCGACAATTTCAAAAACCCGCCCCCACCCTTAGATGATTCGGCGATTGAAATCGCTTCTTGTCAAACGAAGTCCTTCTCTAAGAGACTAAGATAGCCTACCAAAAATACTTTAAAACTATCTATTAAAAAATCTCAAATTATGACTCAAGACTCCGAAAAAAAGGAAGCTTGTTGGGAAAGACTGGATGAAAAAGATTATCTAGCTTTAACCCCCGAAGAACGCAAACTGAAATTGATGAGAATTCAAGCTTTAATTGATGAGGATGGGCAAACACCAGAACAAAAAGCTGAATTGTTTTTTGAACAGGCTTTATTGTATTTGTCTGCTGAAGAATATGCAAAGGCGATCGCCTGCTACGACAAAGCCTTAGAAATCAAACCAGATTTAAACGAAGCCTGGAACAATCGGGGCATTGCACTGGGTAACTTAGGAAGATTAGAAGAAGAGATCGCCTCCTATGACAAAGCCTTAGAAATTCAACCAGATGACCACGCAGCCTGGTACAATCGGGGCATTGCACTGCGTAATTTAGAAAGATTAGAAGAAGCGATCGCCTCCTATGACAAAGCCTTAGAAATCCAACCAGATTATCACGCAGCCTGGTACAATCGGGGCATTGCACTGGATAATTTAGGCAGATGGGAAGAAGCGATCGCCTCCTACGACAAAGCCTTAGAATTTAAACCAGATACACACGAAGCCTGGAACAATCGGGGCAATACACTGGGTAATTTAGGAAGGCGAGAAGAAGCGATCGCCTCCTACGACAAAGCCTTAGAAATCCAACCTGATAAAGACGAAGCCTGGTACAATCGGGGCATTGCACTGGGTAATTTAGGCAGATGGGAAGAAGCGATCGCCTCCTACAACAAAGCCTTAGAAATTAAACCAGATGATGACGAAGCCTGGAACAATCGGGGCATTGCACTAGCTAATTTAGGGAGATGGGAAGAAGCGATCGCTTCCTACAACAAAGCCTTAGAAATCAAACCAGATGATGACGCAACATTTTATAATAAAGCTTGCTGCTATGCGTTACAGAGTCAGATTGACCAAGCGATTCCGAATTTGCAGCAAGCCATCAATCTGAATCCTGACAAAAACCGAGAAATTGCAAAAACTGACTCGGATTTTGACAGTATGCGATGTGATATTCGGTTTCAAGCCTTGATTCAAGGATAGGGATTTGCCGCCCAAGTGGGGGCGGGTTTTTGAGATTGTTAGTTATTGGCAGAAATTGTTGGCGAACCCGCCCCTACAGCATCAAAAACACTATTCAATGAAGCTAGCAGACGCGATATGATGGATAATTAATAGTGAGGTAAAAGATGACTCAACTAAATGTAACCGTAACCAGTGACAGATTTCCCGAACTCATCGCCCGCGTTGAGGATACCGGAGAACGAATTGTCATAGAACAGGAAGGAAGGGCGATCGCTGCTATCATTACTTATGCCGATCTGAAGCGACTAGAAGCACTAGAAGCCGCCCTAATTAACAAAGCAAAACTAGAAGAATATGAATGGCTAAAAGCTGCGATCGCAAATCCAGCCTTTGATTCTCTGAGAGACTCAGCAGAAGATATCTACACTTTAGCTGATGGCGTGCCATTCCACGACCCTGAATGGATTAAAACAGTAGCAATTCAGCCTGATTTTGGTTCGATCCTAGACCCAGAAGAAGACATTTATACTATAGCTGACGGTAAACCATTCCATGACCAAGGGTAAGATTTTCCTAGTACCGTTTCCCTATGATGATTTATCGGCCAACAAACTGCGTCCTGTAGCTTGCTTGACTAACCCTTTGGGAGCGCGACGCCATGTTATTATTGCTTATATTACAAGTCGCTTGCCCACAAATCTATTGGAAACAGATATCGTATTAGAAGCTTCTCATCCCGACTTTCAGGCTTCGGGGCTGCGGGTGCCATCTACTATCAGGCTGCATCAACTGGTAACTGTTTCTACAGTGGTTGTTCAGCGTGAGTTAGGTGAATTATCATCAGATACACAGGCTCAAATTGCTGAAAAGCTTTACAATTTGCTAAGTCAGTGATTGCCGATAGGTGAAACTTATATCAGGACTTACGCAACTTTTAAATTTTTACACTACCCGTAGCAATAAGGGCCGCAATGCACTACAAATAGGGTGGATATGTAAGTCCTGTTATATCTTGGGTGAGGTTTGTCACACCTCAGTACGATCGCCCTTTCCTCTTTTCTACGCAGTAATATAAAAAAAATAGTATTAATCTATACCTACAAATCCAAGCTCTAGAATTATAATGAAAAAAATTGAAAAAGTCCCCAAATTCCTGTAAAATTGCCATAAATAACCAAATAGTCGCGATCGAAAGCACTCAAAGGCGAAAAAGATCGCATATAAAAAAGAAAAGAATCAATTAGACAGAAAATAATGAGGTGAAACCCCTTGCAAAAATTAGCCAGCATAGAAAAGCCGATCGACTCAGGGGAAAAATCCATAGCAGTCAACACCCAAAAGGCTCAAACCTTGTACGAACGCGGCAACGCCCTAGAAGCAATGGGACGATTCCAAGCAGCGATCGAATCTTGGGAAGAAGCGATCGAACTTGAACCAAAATTTTATGAAGCCTGGTACAACCAAGGCGTAGCCCTCAAAAAATTGGGCCAGCTAGAAGAAGCGATCGCAGCCTACAACCAATCCCTACAAATCAAACCAAACAATCCCGAAGCGTGGTATAATCGCGCCAACGTTTTGCGGAAGCTCAACAGACTCTCAGAAGCGATCGCATCCTACGAAAAGGCGATCCAACTCAATCCCAGCTACCCGGAAGCTTGGACGAACCGCGGCAACACCCTCGTCAGCTTAGAAAAATTATCAGAAGCGATCTCCTCCTACGAGAAAGCTATAGCCATCAAACCAGACTACTGCGAAGCTTGGTACAACAAAGCATTTGCCCTGAGAAAATCAGACCAAAATACAGCCGCCATCACTTCTTACGACAAAGCGATCGAACTCAAACCAGACTTGCATCAAGCCTGGTACAACCGCGGCTTAGCCCTAGCCGATGAAAAACTCTACCCGGAAGCCGTCGCCTCCTACGACAAAACTCTGCAACTGCGGCCGAATTCCGCCGAAGCCTGGAACAAACGCGGCAGGGCGATCGCACAAATGGGACAATTTGAAGAAGCGATCGCATCCTGGGACAAAGCCCTCGCACTCAAGCCAAACGACAGCGAAACCTTTTACAACCGCGGCTTAGCCTTCGCCAACTTACAACGCTTGGAAGAAGCAATAGCCTCTTGGGACAAAACCGTAGAGTTGCAGCCAGAGAACACCGAAGCCTGGTACAACCGCGCCGTCGCCCTCAAAAAAATTCAACGATTTAGCGAAGCGATCGCCTCCTACGATAAAATCATCGCACTCACACCCGACGATCCAAACCTGTACTATCAAAAAGCTTGCCTTTACGCCCTGGAAAAAGAAGCAGGCGAGCTCACAAACAGCCAGGAACTTGTAGCCTGCAGCATCGGGCGGGCGATCGAAAACTTATCCAAGGCGATCAAACTCAATCCGCATAAATACCGGAAATTATGCAAAAATGACTCTAAATTGCGTACAATACGGGAAGAAGTGCGGTTTTTAGCTTGATTTCAGGGTAGCTATGATTGATGGATACGGATGCCGCACCGCAACCTTTGTAGGCACAACAGCACCATAAACCCCAATCATGCAAACCCTAGATAAAACTCAAGCAAAATTCGCTCAACTGGCAGCCCACCTCAGAGAAGTTACGGACATCGAATCAGCCTCGTCGTTGCTGCATTGGGATCAATCAACTTATATGCCCCCCAAAGGTGCAACTGCCAGAGGCCGCCAGTTGGCTACTCTCAAACAAATATCCCACGAAAAATTTACAGATCCAAAAATAGGTGAACTCCTAGAAGACTTGCGTTTCTACGAACAAACCCTCCCCTACGACTCCACCGCAGCCAGCCTGATCCGCATAGCCCGCAGAGACTACGATCGCGCCGCCAGAGTTCCCGCAACCTTCATGTCCGCACTCTGCCGCCACCAAGCCGACTGCTACGAAGCTTGGGCCGCGGCCAGGGCAGCCAACAACTTCGCAGCCGTTGAACCGTATCTAGAAAAAACCCTAGAATTAAGCAGGCAGTACGCCGACTTTTTCCCCGGATACGAACACATCGCCGATCCTTTGATCGATCGTAGCGACTACGGCATGAAAGTATCCCTGCTACGCCCGCTTTTCGCCCAACTGCGTCAAGAATTAGTGCCGATAGTCGAAGCCATCACTTCCCAACCTCCCGCCGACGACTCCTGCTTGCACCAAGACTTCCCCGAATTCCAACAACTAGAATTCACCCGCAAAGTTGTAGAACGCATGGGGTTCGACTTCCAACGGGGACGGCAAGACACCACCCTGCACCCGTTCATGACCAATTTCTCCATAGACGACGTGCGAATTACCACCCGCGTCTATGAAGACCACTTGGATCAAGCACTCTTCAGCAGCATCCACGAAGCCGGACACGCCCTCTATGAACTCGGAAATTCCCCGGAATTTGAAGGCACGCTTCTGGCAGGTGGCATTTCCTCCGGCGTGCACGAAAGTCAATCGCGACTTTGGGAAAATATGGTGGGGCGCAGCCGCGGTTTTTGGGAATGTTTCTACCCGCAACTCCAAGGCGTATTTTTGCGACAGTTGGGACACGTATCCACTGACGCATTTTACCGGGCAATTAACAAAGTCTCGCGATCGCTCATCCGCACGGACGCCGACGAAGTAACCTACAACCTCCACGTCGCCATCCGCTTTGACCTAGAATTGGCAATGGTAGAGGGAAAACTAGCAGTCCGAGACCTCCCCGAAGCCTGGAACGAACGCTATAGAACCGACCTCGGCGTTGTTCCCGCCACCGACAGCGAAGGCGCGATGCAAGATGTTCACTGGTATGTTGGTACGATCGGCGGAATGTTCCAAGGTTACACCCTGGGCAACTTGATGAGCGCCCAATTCTACGAAACAGCAGTAAAAATCAATCCTGAAATTCCCGTAGAAATAGAACGGGGCAATTTTAGCGTACTCCACAACTGGCTCAAACAAAACATCTACCAGCACGGCCGCAAATACACTGCTGTCGAATTGATCGATCGCGTTACAGGTTCACCTTTAACTATCGATCCATTTATCCGTTACATTCGCCACAAATACGGGGAGTTTTATGTCATGTAAATTACCCAGCACGTAGCTGAGTACAGGTACTGTGTGGGCTTTCAATATCCCTGAAATGATCTTGCACATTGCAAAACAATCTCGAACCTTCGGGCTTATTTACGAAAGCCCCAATAGCAGCAATA
>NZ_JAUBOV010000205.1:0-1291 GCF_036700405.1 Microcoleus sp. T3_D1 | reverse complement strand
GTATCTAAAGTATGGGAGTCGGGAAGAAAAATAGAAAAGAAGCCTCTATATTCTAGATTAATTCATTTAAGTAAGCACACCTAAGTTTGAGCATTTGATTGATATTTTCATGACACCACTGAGCGCCGGAAATTTTTAATCTTCTGTCAATCTGTTTCACTAATGATTCCACCGCTCCCGACCCAATAGAACAAATATTTTGGCTGGACAAGAGTTGATAGTTAACAATTCGATTCCGATGTTTTGTGACATATTTGCAAAAGTTGGTAGTCTGACGACTCTTGCACAACTCAAACAACTTAAGGGTTTCATCTGTACGGCCTTGCCACAACAATTCTTTGGCTTTAGACAGTCGTTTCCTAGACCCTGCTACTTTGTACAGATTTTCGACTAAATGATACCAGTCTAAGATTTCTCGGCGATTGCCATCCGGATTGAATTTACCGATCAGATTCCAAATTCCGTCATGTCCATCACCCAAACAAGTCACTAGGGAATTTAACGGCTGACGATTGACATAATCAATCAAGACTTCATTTTTCAGAAAATATGCAGCATAAAAGCTGCCATGAAGACTAACTGCTTTATAATCGAGCCAGTGAGAACCTTCCCCTTTTGCCCCTCTAACACGCACTTTTCCTCCATCCACACTGGTTTCTTTAATGGGGGCGCACGCTACTGGTTCAACCCAATCTTGGTTTTCTACCAATCTATGTAAACTGGTATGACCTATCTTGACTCCCGTCTGTACTTCAATTTCTTGAGATGCCTTTTCATAGGATAACAAGGCCACTTGTCGCAGACAGCATTTCTCAAAAAAAGGGGCTAACCGAGTCGATTTTTTGAGATTTAATTTTTCTGCTTGTTTTTCGGTAATTTTTAACTCACCTACACAGCTTTTTACTGTTCGGGGACGCCCTTTATCTGTTCCTGTGGTTTCTTTGATAAAAAAAAAGCAACTTCTGGTCCCACTATCTCTATCCATTGTTTTCTCAAGTGTCCTTCTATTGCTTCCAGGCTTTCTAACGCCTCGGGAGGAGTGTTTCTGTATAAAATTTTAGCGATTTCAGCAGTATGAGCTTGTAAACTTGCTCGGGTAGTCAGGCGTCATGTTGAGTTCCTCAAAATTATTTATTGACTATTGTAACTCTTGAGATACTCTATTCTTCAGTTCCTCTAAAATGGCTGATTGACTCTAAAACATATTTTTTGGGGAAGCTAAGTGTCGCTTTTCCCCAAAAGCGGCGCACCTTATCATACTTTTGTATATTTGCAAAATCGGGATGCTCCC
>NZ_JAUBOV010000013.1:66041-115692 GCF_036700405.1 Microcoleus sp. T3_D1 | reverse complement strand
ATTAAATAACTTACAATTTTAATTGTTTTTGTGGGTTGGGCGTCCCGCCGGTCATTTTTGGCCGGGCGGGACGCCCATCCCACGGGAGCATCTCAGTTTTGTAAAAAGCATTTTTTTTATTGTAGTGCGAGCGTCCCCCCTCGCGTATTGTACAATACGCGAGCGGGGACGCTCGCACTGTAAATGCAAAACGGAGATGCTCCCCATCCCACAAACTTGTGGAAGTTATTTAATTCTCATTCCTTAACACATCAACCATTTGTCAAGTAAATGAATTTCATATAATTCACAATCTTTATTCATAAAAGTCATATTTATCAAGATATATTTCCCTCATCAAAATATCTAGTAAATTTCAACCAAACCGTCTATAACAGAAATATAAAAACAAAATGTGTAGCTGCTGCACAAGTAACTTAAGCCATGAAACTATGACGGTAGAAGAAGCAATAATTTTTTTGGACAATCTCGTATACGAACAAACGGAAAAACACCTGAGTCGGTTGCAACAGTCGATAATTCGAGGCGTTGTAGGGGGTTTGACGTACCAAGAAATTCAGCAAAACGATCCGATCGCCCGCGGGTACACAGTGGGCTATCTGGGGCGGTATGTCGGCTACAACTTGTGGAAAGAGCTCACCAAGGTACTCAAGGAAGCACAAATTATTGGACAAGAAGAAAGAGTCGTCGGAGCAAATCTTTGGGACTGCATCATGAGAGCTGTAAAAAAAGGCACACAACCAACTAATTCTCTCGATCCCATGTTGCAAAAGCTGCTGCGGATGCGTTACCGAATTAGAGAACATTTGGTGAATACGGAGTACAGCGATACCTATCTGGCTGAAGATGAAAATTTGCCCGATCGACCTTTGTGCCTCGTCAAGCGCCTGAAAAGCCAGTCTGAGAGAACCTGCCACCTATTCGATCGAGAAACGCGGGTTTTATATCGATTGGGCCAACACGATCGGATACCAGAATTGTTAGCTCGCTTTGAAGAAGATGGATATTTTTATTTAGTCTATCAATTCATCGAAGGGCAACCCTTGTATCAAGAGCTAATCGAAGGTCAACCCTGGGAAGAACATCAGGTTATCGCTTTGTTGAAAGATATCTTGGAAGTGCTTGTTTTTGTTCACAAACAAGATGTAATTCACCGCGACGTTCACCCTCAAAACTTAATCAGGCGGACATCAGATGGCAAGATTGTATTAATTGACTTTGGGGCCGTTAAAGAAATCAACACTTCACAAAACAGCATCGGTCAAACGAAATCGCGCGGCGGTACTCAGCAAGACTACATTCCCCCCGAACAAGCCATCGGTTCCCCGAAATTGTGCAGCGACATCTATGCTGTCGGGCTCATCGGGATTCAAGCCTTGACAGGGATGCGCCCGAAACAACTCAGAGTTGATAATTTAGGGAATCTCATCTGGCAGAAAAATGCAACTGTCACCCCGGAGTTGGCTAGCGTTTTAGACAAGATGGTGCTTTACCATTTCCCACAGCGTTACCCGTCAGCAACCGAAGCTTTGGAAGCACTTCAAAAGTTGGGAGTTAGTTGACAGTTGTCAGTTGACTGTTGACTGTTGACCGTTACCAAATCCCACTTTAATATCCCCCTCTTTAGTCCGCGCAGGCGGACTTTGTTTGTGTAGTAGCGGTTTCAACCACCGAGTCTTATTGTTGTGTCGATCGCATTTCCCACAGCCACAGCAGCCGGTTTACAATGCGAGCGATCTTGTTGCATAGGATCGCGAATTAAATAACTTACAATTTTAATTGTTATTGTGGGATGGGCGTCCCGCCCGTCCAAAAAGGACGGGCGGGACGCCCATCCCACAAACTTGTGGAAGTTATTTAATTCTCATTCCATAGTGATTCATCCGCTACCATTATCCCTCGATGTACTGAGTAACCACACTTCGTCTTGCCGATGAATCGGGCCCCAATTTCCGAAATCGAAGGGACAAGGAACAAGGAACAAGGAATTTTTTTAAATTTTGCCAGCAACAAAAATCATTTAATTCTGCCGAATGCCTTCTACATAAGAGCCTTCAACCTTTATTTGACGATATCTCTAAAGTTAGATAAAATAATTCATATTTTATGGTTAGCAGCTTTGAGAAAATTTTAAGCAGCTTTGTATAGCGGGCAACAATATCACTAGAGTGTTCATTGTTACCTTGAATACGTAGAAACCAAATAATTGGAGGGATCGAGAAATTGGAACTTTTTGAACGAGCACAACAACTGCAAACGCCCTCAACCCGAATGGCTGCTGTCGAGTCTTTTTCCAAAAAAGCGAGTATTGCAGTAATGGCGATCGGCTGTACAGTCCTTTTGGGTTGGATATTCGATCTGCCACTCTTAAAAAGCATTTTGCCCGGACTCGTGACGATGAAAGCCAATACTGCGGTATGCTTTATTTTGGGCGGGTTTGCTCTATTCATCCAACAGAGCCGGCGCGCCAAATTAACAGCAAGAAAGTCTCACAAAAATCACAAAAAAATAATTTTAGTATCCTCATTTTTAATTATATTAATTAGCCTCTTAACCCTAGCTCAATATAGCTTTAATTTAGACTTAGGCATCGACCAACTGCTATTTAAAGAAAGTTACAGGTTGACAATCCCCGGAACACCAGGACGCATGGCACCGAATACTGCTGGTGCTTTTTTATTGCTGGGAACAGCGCTGCTGCTGCTGTCAGAACGTCGGCCTAAATACCTGCGGATTCAAATCTTAAGCTGTTCTGCATTTTTAATTGCATTTATGGGTTTGATAGGCTACCTCTACGACAAAGCTTTATTTTACCAAATTGGCAAAAATACAGGCATGGCTTTGCACACTGCCGCAGCATTTATGTTGCTGAGCTTCGGCATTTTATTTGCCAGTCCAGAGCGAGGATTGATAGCAGTAATGACGAGCGATCGCGCGGGCGGAATCATGGCGAGGCGCTTGTTGCCACGGGCAATCATTATCCCGCCTTTAGTCGGTTATTTCATCCTATTGGGAGATCGGTTACAAGCCTACACGCCGGAGGTAGGGATATCGCTGTTAAGCGTATTGAACGTGATTATTTTTACAGTTCTGATTTGGCAGAATGCCAAAACTCTCTGCAGCGCAGACCGGAAGCGCTATCGAGCGGAACTGGGACTGAGGAAAGCTAAATCTGACTTAGAAAATCAAGTGGAGAAACGGACTCTCCAACTGCAAACCGCCAACGAGCAATTGCAGGAGCAAATTTTCGACTCTCAAACAACAAAGCAGGCGCTTCAAAAAAACTACAACCTGTTGATGGCAGTCATCAACAGTACGCCCGCAGCCCTATTTGTCAAAGATATTCAGGGCCGTTACTTAATGCTTAATGCTGCGGGGGCTAGTATAATTGGCAAGTCTGTAGACGACATTATCGGCCGAGATGACAGCGAATTATTTCCGCCGGAAATTGCGGGCAATATTAGGAAAACCGATCGCCCAATTATGGCAGGGGGAACAACGGAAGCGATCGAAGAAGAACTACCAGTTAAAGGAAATTTGAGGATATTTCTTTCTACAAAAAGTGCTTACCGGGACGGGTTAGGAAATATCAGCGGTATAGTTAGCATCGCGCGGGATATTACTGAGAGCAAACAAGCCGAAATCGCCAACAGAAGTCTGGCAGCAATTCTGGAAGCAACGCCGGATTTTGTAGGTATCTCCAACCTCGAAGGACGCCCGATTTACATCAACAAAGCAGGCCGAAAAATGGTGGGTATAGACGAAAACGAAGATATATCCAACCGACAAGTTGCAGAATTCACGCCAGCGTCAGGCCGCAGCAATTTGAATCAAGCGATCGCCACCGCTGTTTCCGAGGGCTTTTGGAGTGGAGAAACAGCCTTCGTGTCAGGATCGGGACTCGAAATTCCCGTCAGCCAAGTCATCATCTCCCACTGTGCACCGGACGGCAAACTCGCATACATTTCGACGATCGCCCGCGACATCAGCGATCGCAAACAAGCTGAACAAGCGCTGCAACTGTCTCAAGCTCGTTTTGCCGGCATTGTAGAAATTGCCGACGATGCGATTATTTCTGTCGATGCTGAGCAAAAAATTATCCTGTTCAACCAAGGTGCAGAACGGATTTTTGGCTGGACGGCTGCGGAGGCGATCGGGCAATCCCTGAGCCTGCTGTTGCCCGAAGCTTTGGCCACGAATCATAGTCACCTCGTCAGCAATTTCGGCGGCGGCGTTAAACAAGCCCGAAAAATGGGCAGCCGCAAAGAAATTTTTGCCCGCCGCCGAGATGGTACGGAATTTCCCGCCGAAGCTTCTATTTCCAAACTCGAAGTGGCAGGCGAAATCATATTCACAGCTATTTTGCGCGATGTGACAGCCAGCCGCCAAGCCGAAGAATCTGTGCGTCTGAGCGAGGAAAGATACCGATCGCTGGCAATGGCTACCGCACAGATGGTTTGGACGACAAACGCTAGCGGAATCTTCGACAAGCCTCAGCCTGATTGGATAGCTTATACGGGCATGAGTTGGAAAGAGAAGGACAACTGGATACAAGCAGTACACCCAGAAGACCGCGATCGCACTATACAAGCTTGGATGCGGGCCATAGAAACAAAAAGTCTCTACGAAGTCGAGCACCGCTTGCGGGCAGCAGACGGCAGCTACAGACACTTCTGGGTGCGGGGCGTCCCCCTTTTGGCAGCCGACGGCAGCATTCGCGAGTGGGTGGGAACTCACACGGACATTAGCGATCGAGTCCAAGTTTTGGAAGCACTCAAGCAGTCCGAGGGACAGTATCGATCGCAAGCAGCCGAGCTCGAAAAAGCTGTCCACGAGTTGCACCAAACTCAAACTCAACTAATCCAAACCGAAAAAATCTCTTCTCTCGGCCAGCTAGTCGCCGGCGTCGCCCACGAAATTAACAATCCGATTAACTTCATCTACGGCAACATCACCCACGCCACCCAATACGCCACAGACTTACTCAGTTTGCTCCACCTTTACCAGGAAAAATACCCAAATCCCGTCCCAGAAATTGTAGAAGCAGCCGAAGATATTGAAGTTGATTACTTAATGGAAGACTTTACAAAGATTTTGGAATCAATGAAAGTAGGAGCCGATCGCATCCGCGACTTAGTTGTATCCTTACGCAACTTTTCCAGACTCGACGAATCGCAGATGAAGCGAGTAGATATTCACGAAGGAATCGAAAGCACTTTGCTAATTTTGCAGCACCGGATCAAAGCTAATGTACTTCGTCCCGCTATTGAGATTATCAAAGAATACGGCAATTTCCCAAAAGTCGAGTGCTATGTAGGTCAGCTCAATCAAGTATTTATGAATCTTTTAGGAAATGCGATCGACGCCCTCGAAGAGTACAACAGCACTCATTCTTCAAAAGAAATATATTGTCACCCCAACCGAATTCGGATTAGCACCAGTGCGAACTCAGAAACAGTAACAATTCGGATTGCCGACAACGGGATGGGAATCAATCAAGAAGTTATTGGCAAGTTGTTCGACCCATTTTTTACTACTAAACCTGTCGGCAAAGGCACAGGCTTGGGACTGTCAATCAGCTATCAGATTATAGTTGAAAAACACCGAGGCAAATTGCAGTGTATTTCCACGCATGGGGAAGGTGCAGAGTTTGTCATCGAGATTCCCATTTGCCAAAAAGTATCGCCTCTAGTCACAGGAAATAATCAATTAGCAGCAGTTGGTAGTTAATTGTTAGTTGCGATCGGTGGCATCGGAATTAATATTACCCGAAATCAGGAAACGGCAGTGCCGTTTCCCTACAATTATATCATTCCGAAGCTAGCGGATTTGATATAACCGGGCGGTTGGAAACCGCGTCTACACAAACGATGTCCGCCTCCGCGGACGAAGAAATATCGAATTTGAGATAAATGTGCGATGGCTTACGCCCCGCTACGCTACGACTCTTCAACCCGCGGAGGCGGGTTTTGTCTGTGTAGACGCGGTTTCAACCGCCGGGGTTTTTGGGTTGATGGCCGATGGGATTTTTGGGTTGATGGGCGATCGAATTTGAGAGAAATGTGCGATGGGATTTGATATCATTCCGGCACAGCCAGAATTGATATGACATAAGCTCTGCCTCAAGATCGCCCAAAACCGCAATAATTCTTTACAATAAAATAGTAAATATGATTATTCACTTAAATAAATCCCTTGAAAATGCCTGTAAACCAACTTTCTCCAACCACAGCTTCCACGGAAACACAGACACTCGACTTTGATATAGCCATCGTCGGAGGCGGCATAGTCGGGGCCACATTAGCCAGCGCCTTAAAAGATTCCGGCTTAAAAATCGCTATAATTGAAACCCAACTCCCCGCCGTCGCCGCAGCCAAAAAACAAGCCTATGCAATCACCCTGCTATCAGGAATGATCTTAGAAGGTATCGGCGTGTGGCAGCAAATCTTGCCCCAAATCACCACCTTCGAGCAAATTAGCCTCTGCGACGGCGACTATCCCGGTGTCGTCGAATTCCACCGCCCGGATTTAGGAAATACTGGCAAATTACCCGTACCAAAAGCAGCTTTAGGTTACGTTGGCGAGCACCGAGTCATGCTGTCAGCTTTGCAAGAATCTTTGGCAAAAAACCCGAATTTTAGTTGGGTTTGTCCGGCGGAAGTAGTCGAGGTAAAATATTTAACCGATTGCGCGGAAATAGAAGTCAAACAAAACGGCGAAACTCGGACTATTCGCACCAAATTATTAGTCGCCGCCGACGGTTCGCGATCGCGCATCCGCACCGAAGCCAACATCAGCACTCGCGGCTGGAAATACTGGCAATCCTGCGTTGCTATCACTATTAAAGCAGAAAAACCGCACAATGATATCGCTTTTGAGCGCTTTTGGCCGAGCGGCCCGATGGGAGTCTTACCATTACCTGGGAACCGCTGTCAAGTAGTTTGGACAGCACCCCACGCGGAAGCAAAAGCTTTGCAGTCAATGGACGAAAAAGAATTTTTGACTTTGTTGGAACAGCGCACGGGCGGGCTTTTAGGGCGTTTAGAATTGGAGAGCGATCGCTTTTTGTTTCCGGTGCAGTTAATGCAGAGCGATCGCTACGTTTTGCCCAGATTAGCACTAATTGGCGACGCGGCCCACTGCTGCCATCCCGTCGGCGGCCAGGGATTGAATATGGGCATTCGAGACGCAGGGGCGATCGCCCAAATCTTGCAGCAAGCGCACCAAAAAGGCGAAGACATCGGCGATTTGCGAGTATTGAAACGGTATCACAACTGGCGGAAAAAAGAGAATTTAATCGTGTTAGGATTTACCGATTTTCTAGACAGATTATTTTCCAATACTTGGCTGCCAATTGTAGCATTTCGCCGCTTTGGATTGTGGTGTTTGCGGACAATTCCCCCAGTGAGGTTTTTAGCTTTGCGGCTGATGACAGGCTTGATGGGGCGGCCGCCAGAATTAGCGCAAAATTAGGTTTGTACACCCACCCACCATCAAAGAAACCGGGTTTTTTTCCAAATCTTTGCACTGTCACCAAGTCTGTCGCAAAAACCCGGTTTCTGGCCACCCGTGGTTCCAAAACTAAACTAAATTCATCGATGAATGGTATATAATTAAGATAGAACAGAGCTATGAGTGGAATTGACCGTGAAATTACTCTAGAAACTCGAACCAGTCTCATTGATAAACATCTCCCCGGAACCCAAAAAGCCCAAAGTGAATTTGAAAGCGAAGGAATCGTCCATCTCTTTAATGATAGAGAAACAATGGAAAGAGTGGCCGCAGAAATTAAGCTAAGAGGGGAACGCACAGGAGAGGACGATGTAGAGGATAATTATGAACGCTATGGATTGTACTTTTCAGAACCAATTGGTTATATACTGAAAGCAGACGGGACTCAGATACCACTAAATTACGGTGAAATAAAAATCAAAAAAACTACAGGTAAATACCATGTCATACCTCGCACAAGACCCCGCACAAGCTACTAAAATTAGTCAAGAATCAGAGCAAGAGACTGATTGGGAGTTTGCGGAAATCTGGGCCGATACTCTGATATCTCCGCCTTATATCCTGATGTTAGTCAAGGAAATTTCAGGAAAATTTTGCATCCACAACCCGGCACAAAATTATAAAGTTATTTTTTCTAGTGACAATTACGAAGCGGCTAAAATGTGGCTGCTAGAGGATGAATATGAGCGTTTGAATAGTCGCATTTTACGAGAAGTATAAAATAAAGTGGTGTCGCCACATCCGCCAGGGGTTTTAACCCCTGGCTAATAGCGAAAGTCGGTTGAAACCGACTGAAAATCCGATATACAAATGAAAAACTCTTTAGTCCTCTTCAGAGGACTTTTGCTATGAGACAGGGGTTTCAACCCCTGGCGGACTATCGGGCTAAGCGAGGTTTCTGGCCACCCGCACCATCAAAGAAACCGGGTTTTTTCCTCAATCTTTGCAATGTTACGAAGTTGGTCGCAAAAACGCGGTACAATGATCGACTCAGCTTGAATCCAGCCCTGACGGCAATAGAAAAACCATGCAGCCAGAACAAGAACAAGAAATTCTCAACCTGCGCGATCGCCAATTAACGCCCAAACAAATTGCCCGAAAGTTAGGATTGAAAGCATCCGAAGTCACTACGTTTCTTCAATCTCATGCAGAACAAACAGCCCTCGCTAGCGCCGAAAAAGGAGAGTTATTGCCCGTTGCTCAATGTCTCGTGGATGTAAATTTTGCGAAGGTATTGTTGGGGAATGAAACCTCTGAAACGAGCGGTTTGGGTTTAGTGGTGGTTACCCGTTCCAAGGGATACAATCGTTTTGTTACAGCCTCTTATTTGATCGACTACTGGTGTTTGGGAGTTAAGGATGCCATGCCGCCACGTAACTGCAACGATAGCCAATATAAAAATTTCGTTCAGCTTTCTTACTCGCAGTTTATGCAAGAGTACGAGGAGATTAGTTTAGAGCAAGCACAAGCCCTGGTTTGGGGCGCGATCGCTTATGCCAAAACATTAGGCTTTGAACCGCATCGCGATTTCGAGCAGTCGAAGGCTCATTTAGGAGAATCAACCAGCAAAATTGGCTTGAAATTCGGTCGCAATGGAAAACCTTGTTATATTGAAGGGCCTCACGATAATACAAGGAAAATTATCAATACGCTTAAAAACTCTGTGGGAGAGGGTAATTTCGATTACTTGTTCGGGATGGGGTAGAAATTGATACGGGGGAGCGTCAACCGCCAAACCACCAATCGTGATAAAATAAACATCGGTGTTACTGACAACTCCCCACAATGGATGAAACCCGCGCCCAAGCCTACCTGCAACTAATTCAAACACTCCTGACTTGCCCCAACGGCGAAGAAAATCAAATCTTTAATGCAAACTCGGAATTGGTGGATGCTGAGTTGGTGCAAATGATGCGGGTTGTTGCAGCCCAATTGTCGGAAAAAAATCAAGAAAATCAGGCTACTGTTTTATTACAAATGGCAACTCAAATAGCTCATTTCTTGGGAATGAACGATGAGGGAGATAGTGATGACTCTGAAGGTAAAAATCCCCAAAAATATATAAATTTTATCCTAAAATTATTGCAAATAGAACAAGATAGCGATAGCGATATTGCAGTAATTTACCCAATGCTCGGTCAACGGCAACATCTCCTCAATGCCCGTTTTTCTGAGAGTTTAGAGGAAGTGGCAGAGAATTTAATTTCCGCACATCCTGAAGCAAGTGAGTCAATAGTCGCCCTTATTGAAAACTTAAGTATTCATATTAGTAACTTTCCTCGCGGGAATAAAGCGAATAATCTTGAAATTGCCATTACTGGTTATCAAATAGTTTTAAATAATCGGGAACCGGGTCGCGAAAAATGGGGAGGGACTAAAAATAACCTAGCTATTGCCTACAGTAAAAGAATCAATGGCTTGCGGGCGGAAAATCTGGAACGGGCGATCGGCTTTTTTGAAGTGGCTTTAACCGTCTATACCCTTGAGGATTTCCGTGAACAATGGGCAATGACTCAAAATAACTTAGCCAATGCCTACCGTGAGAGAATCAACGGCTTGCGGGCTGATAATCTGGAACTGGCGATCGGCTTTTATGAGAGGGCTTTAACTGCCTATACCCTTGAGGATTTCCGTGAACAATGGGCATGGACTCAAAATAACCTAGCTAATACCTACAGTCACAGAATCAAGGGCTCGCGGGCGGAAAATCTGGAACTGGCGATCGACCGTTATGAGGCAGCTTTAACAGTTTATACCTTTGAGGATTTTCCTAAAGATTGGGCAGAGACTCAAAATAACCTAGCTATTGCCTACCATAACAGAATCAAGGGTTCGCGGGCCCAAAATTTGGAACGGGCGATCGGCTTTTTTGAAGCGACTTTAATAGTTCGTACCCTTGAGAATTTCCGTGAACAATGGGCTGAGATTCAAAATAACTTAGCCAATGCCTACCGTGAGAGAATCAATGGTTTGCGGGCAGATAATCTGGAACGGGCTATCAAGCTTTATGAGAAGGCTTTAACTGTCTTTACCCTTGAAGATTTCCGTGAAAAATGGGGAGGGACTCAAAATAACCTAGCTAATGCCTACTTATACAGAATCAACGGGGATCGGGCAGCTAATCTGGAACGCGCGATCGGCTTTTTTGAAGTAGCTTTAACAGTTTATACCCTTGAGGATTTCCCTGAAAAATTGGCATTGACTCAAAATAACCTAGCTATTGCCTACCATAACAGAATCAAGGGTTCGCGGGCGGACAATCTGGAACGGGCGATCCTTTATTACCGAGATGCACTTTCAATTCGTACTCGCGAAGCTTTCCCGCAAAACTATGCTGAAACCTTATTTAATTTAGGGCTTGCCTATCGAGAAGTTCCCGATTTACAGCTAGCTTACCATACTTTTGCCACCGCCATTGATACCGTAGAGTTACTACGGGGTGAGATTCATTCTGGAGATGAAAGCAAACAAAAACTCGCCGAAGAATGGAATAAACTTTATCGAAATATGGTCGAAGTTTGCCTAAAGCTAAAAAACTACACCGAAGCCATAGAATACGTCGAACGCAGCAAAGCCCGCAACTTAGTCGAACTCCTCGCCACCCGCGACTTATACCCCAAAGGGGATATTCCCGAAACCGTTATCAACGAACTCTCGCGCCTGCGTCGAGAAATTGATGCCGAACAGCGCCGACTAGACAACCAACAGACAAATCGTAACAGCAACGGCGGCACAATATCGGGAGAACGCAGCCTCCAAATCGACAGCCTACAAACTACCAGCCGCGATTCTACAAATCTCACCCAATTGCGGCAACAACTCGACGAACTTCTCGTCCGTGACATCCAACCCATCGACCCCGACTTCCTGCTGACTCAAGAAGTTAAAGGCATCTCCTACAGCGATATTCAAGCCCTCACAACAGAAAACACTGCTATCGTTGAGTGGTACATCCTGGGCGACAAATTCCTCACATTCATCATCACTCCTCAATCACCAAATCCTATAGTCTGGCAATCTTCAAAAGCCGACTTTCAAACCTTGGTAAATTGGGGCGAGGAATATCTCAGAGATTACCAAAAGGAAGATAAAACCCAATGGCGGGAAAACCTAGCCCCTCGCCTCCAAAGCCTATCTGAAATATTGCATATCAATGAAATTCTGGGGAGAGTACCCAAACACTGCGATCAATTAATTTTAATTCCCCACCGTTTCCTGCACCTGTTCCCCCTTCACGCCTTGCCGGTTAGCCGTGAAATCTGGCAGCGCTTTAACCCAGAAACCCAGTCTCCTGAACCCGCCAATCCCTGCTTGCTAGATTGCTTCAAACAAGGTGTCAGCTATTCTCCCAGTTGCCAACTGCTGCAACAGGCACAAAGGCGAAAACGCCCCAATTTCACTCACCTATTTGCCGTCCAAAACCCCACCAATGACCTTCAATTTACAGACTTAGAAGTGCCAGCGATTAGTCAGCATTTCCACCCCAAAGATATCCTCGTCAAAAATGATGCCAAAAAATCGGTCATAGATGACAGCCGCCTCCGCATTGCCCACTGCGCCCATTTTAGCTGTCACGGCTATTTTAACTTTCAACAACCTTTGCTATCAGCCTTACTTCTAGCCGATAGCGAATTAGACCCGCCTTCCCCAGAAGAAAACCCCACTCGCTATCTACCCTTACGAAATGGCAAAATCCTCGACCTCACCAAATGCCTCACCTTAGCAGACATCTTTGCCCTCGACTTCCGAGAATGCCGCCTAGTTGTGCTCTCCGCCTGCGAAACCGGCATCAGCGACTTTAACAGCATCAGCGATGAATATATCAGCTTACCTAGCGGTTTCCTGGTAGCCGGCAGTTCCAGTGTAGTACCGACGTTGTGGGCAGTCAACGATTTGTCAACCTCATTTTTGATGATAAAATTTTATCAGCTTCTCAAAGCCGGGTTAAGCGTCTCCCTTGCCCTCAATACTGCCCAACTTTGGCTGCGAGATGCTACTAAAGAAGATTTGCAGGTATGGACAAAGCAACTTCCCCTACATCGCGTCGAAAAAGCAACCCTGTACGATATGCTTAAGAAGATAAGCTCTAAAGAAATACGACCTTTTCAATCGCCCTATCATTGGGCTGCATTTTGTTCAGTTGGTCAATAGGAATCTGAGAATGATGCTCGAAGGTAGTCTGAAGAATATCCACGCCTTTATATACCTAATCAAAAATCAGCCCGATCTGTTTTTGATTGAAAATAGAGATGAAAACCTCAAACAGGCAAGTGTTAATTTCGGAGAAACAGAGGACGATATTGCTGATAACATCCTTGAATGGTGTGAAAACTATGCCGACATTGACAACGCATTATCCCTGACTCGCCAAGGATTAGATTCGGGGGAAATCCAATTAACGGATCGCCTGCCAGGAACAACCAAACCAATAGCTCCACCACCGCCTCCACCTCCCAAAGTTTCCAGAGAAACGCTATTAAATGCAATCCAAGAAAGTTTCCCCAACCAGCCAAAATAGCACTCAGGGTCTAGGTGATGAACAATCCTGAATTGACAGGCAAACTTGCCAACCCCAAACTAACACTGTTTGCCTTTCATTTGTGCAAAAACCTGGCAAAAGGGGATAAACAACCTCTAGACAATTCTGACCATTTATGGCAAAAATGCGTTGCTTTGGGACACCTGCTGCAAACAAATCCGCAATTCGATTCTTTACCGGAAAAGCTGAGCAATAGAAACAGCCAAAATAGCCAACAGAGCGACTATCTTGAACTATACGAGTCAGATGGCGATAGATTTGTATCATTTACAACTGTTAGCCAACCGGATAAACTGCCCCTGACAGGCGAAATTTACCCGCTGCAACTTCACGACACTTACGCACTTGATTTCACCCTACGTTCCCCGAATTATACAGTAGAAATCAACCAACTGAGCAACCTAAACTTTCAAGGTTGTCTGCTACCTTGCGAAATCCAAGCATCAGTGGGACAAACCCTAGTATTATTTGCTAAACCTGTTGATTTTGCTGGCAATTATCAAGATTTAGCAGTAGCTTGTGTAGACGCTTTGTTTCTAGATTCACAGCTTGAGCAGCCAAAACCCTATTTAATCGGTGACGGAAAACTTCTAGGTAGTCCCATTTTTGAATTTGACAACAGTCAAGAAAATCCGAGATTAAAGTGTCATATCCTAGTCTGGTTAGATACTGATGAAAAAACTTCCGAGATAGAAGAATTAGGTGATTATTACCGTCCCCTGATTAATTTGTTATGTTGTCGCAGTAAAATCCTTTATGTCTATTACCAAGCGCATCGGTGCAACGAGGAAGCGAGAAAACTGTACAGTCAATTAGAGGAAAAAGTAGCAGAATTTAGCTATTTAAAATCAGATAGAGAGCAACGTCTGGAACAACTAGAAGGCTGGCTGACAGAACTCCCTAAAATCGGATTGAATTATGCGCGGTATTTGCGAGATATAGAACTTCACCAGATTGCAATTGAAACGAATGTTGTAAACTATAGTTATTGGCTCAAAAAACTTAGCGATTGCAGCGTAGAAGAAATCGATAACTTAGATTTTTTACAAGAATTTATTGACGGGAGTTGCAAGACTTTTCAGCAACAGATTAAACTCAATATGAGTTATCTTACCGCCGGGAAGGAATTGTTTCAACAGATGATTGAAACAATCCGAGGCATTATGGAAGTTGATGCTCAAAAACAACAGGTAAAGTACGAGAAAAATGAAAGAGATAGCGATCGCAATTTACAAATAACTATAGCCGTTGTCGGTGTGGGTATAGGGGTTGCGGGGGTTGTTTCCAGCAGCTACACCTTGGCTGTAGACAAACCTTGGGCACCGCCTTCTTTCCAGTATCCTCTGCCGCTTCATCCCTTCTTTAGTGCTATTATAGTTAGTTGCTTATGCGGTGGAGTCTTGGGAGGGCTTGCTTTGCTGACTGCTCGTAAAGTGCTAAAATCATCATCCGATAGGCAAAGTGTATCTGGTTCCCAAAATCCACCAGTTAATCCTGTTTTGCAGGAAGGGGAAGAAGTGCGATCGACCAGAGATACAGAAGTTCGATAAGATAGAATTAGGTTCGCCACTGATTAAGCCAGCGGACTTGCCCTTTCCAATCAGCAGCTTGTGTTTCTGAAAGCAGGCGATCGAGCGAAGCAATTAGACTAGATAATGTCCAACTGTTTTGAGCAGCCAAAATGATGCCACCATGTTCTGGATAACGCTGAGCTAAAACCTGAAAATCCCGGATATTAAACGTAAAAATACACCGCCCTCGCGCTGTTGCTTCTAGCAATTGAGCCTCATCGCTAGCATCTAAAGCCATCCACTCAGTCGGTGTCCGAGTGACATCGTGACTGCGAGATAAAAGGGCGGCTTGCAAAGCTTTAATAGAGGTATCGGCATCTAGATGCAATAGCGGTTTAGACATTAGCAGCTTCGATAATTTGCTCAGCCGCAATAGATGCGTCTATTTCTTGATAGTGAGCCGCATAAAAAGCGAGAACATCGTTCACTTGAGCTTCACTTAAGTCATACTCAGTGGCAATTTGGTTGGGAGAAAAACCCCATTTCTGCGCTGCGATGACTACTGTTTGCACCCGCAACCGAGTGCCGCGCAAAACGGGAACGAGTTCGCCGCTAGCGCCGCGCACATAGGTGATTTCAGGAAAAGCCGGATCGTCATTCCGCTGGTTGAGGGTAGCGACTTTTTCGGCTACAGCCCAGAGGATAAACTGATCGAACGAAATGCCTTGTAGTGTTGCCAATTTTTCAGCTTCTTGCTGTAACTGAACGGGTAAGTTTAAGGCGTAGGATGTCATCGATCTAACTTCCGTTTGCTAATATAATTTCATCGGTTCATTCTTTAACAACTTCCATCAACTCCTCAATCAAAACATCGAGGGTGCGAGCTATTTTTTGAATGGATGTGATATCAACCGTTGCTAGTCCTTCCGATCGAGCATAGTGCCTGACTGTGCTGTACGGAACCTCCGATCGATCGGCAACATCCTTTAGCGTCCATCCTTTTTCGTCAGCCAACTCTCGGATTCGGAACCTAACTAACCCTATTCTACTTGACAAACGATAAGTATCTATGTTTCTAATTCAAACACAATAGTCGATCGACAGTTAAACAGTATTTTGTATGGTGCGGATCTGTCAGAAGTCCGCGCGTGCGAAGCTATCCCGTAGGGAATCGCACTTAAAGATATCTGATGAATCCGCACCCGAGGTACTCACCCACCAATCAAAGAAACCGGGTTTTTTACCAAATCTTCGCCTGTAACCAAATATTCTCGCAAAAACCCGGTTTCTGCCCACCCACCCATCAAATACAAAACAACTGCCGACAGCCAAAACTGTCAACAGTTGTTTTATATATTCAATGCGGATGGCGAGACTCGAACTCGCAAGGACATAATGCCACACGCACCTCAAGCGTGCGCGTATACCAATTCCGCCACATCCGCTCTTTCTAGCAATCTCCGGGATTTTTGCGTTACGAGTTAAAGATTCACAGGTTGAGGTTCCTGGCATTTAACTTGTGACTTGCCCTTTGACACCGCCGATTTACAATCATAGCACCACTACCAGCAAAATGTAAAATAAATTTTTGTGAACAATTTCTGCAAAACGATTATCCAGAACATACCGAAAGGCATTATTGTACAGAATATTGAGTGAATTAAGCAGCGAAGATGGGGTTCTCGAAAATTTTAATCGCTAATCGGGGAGAAATAGCTCTCCGCATATTGCGGACCTGCGAGGAAATGGGGATTGCCACGGTCGCCGTACACTCCACCGTAGATAAACACGCCCTGCACGTCCAGTTGGCAGACGAAGCCGTTTGCATCGGCCCCCCCACCAGCAGCAAAAGCTATTTAAACATCCCCAACATCATCGCGGCCGCCCTGACACGCAACGCCGCAGCCATTCACCCCGGTTACGGCTTCCTCGCCGAAAACGCCCGATTTGCCGAAATCTGCGCTGACCATCAAATTACCTTCATCGGGCCGTCTCCGGCAGCAATGCGGGCGATGGGCGACAAATCCACCGCCAAAGAAACTATGCAGCGGGTGAAAGTCCCCACTGTTCCCGGTAGCGACGGATTGCTGGCAGACGATCGCGAAGCTTTGTCGATCGCCCGCGACATCGGCTATCCTGTGATGATCAAAGCCACCGCCGGCGGTGGAGGCCGCGGGATGAGGCTAGTTAGAGAACCCTCGGAACTCCCCAAACTATTCTCAGCAGCCCAAGGCGAAGCCGACGCAGCCTTCGGCAACCCCGGACTTTACCTCGAAAAATTCATCGAAAAACCCCGGCACATCGAAATCCAAATCCTCGCCGACAACTACGGTAACGTCATCCACCTCGGCGAGAGAGATTGTTCGATTCAGCGGCGACACCAGAAACTCCTCGAAGAAGCCCCCAGCCCCGCCCTCAGCCAGAAACTGCGAGATCAAATGGGTCACGCTGCCATTGCCGCCGCCAAATCCATCAACTACACGGGTGCGGGCACAGTCGAATTTTTACTTGACAAATCGGGCAAGTTCTACTTTATGGAAATGAACACCCGCATCCAAGTAGAACATCCCGTCACCGAGATGATTACAGGCCTCGACTTGATAGCCGAACAAATCCGCATCGCCCAAGGAGAAAAACTGCAAATCAAGCAAAACCAAGTAATTCTCAACGGCCACGCGATCGAGTGTCGCATCAACGCCGAAGATCCCGATCGCAACTTCCGCCCTCACCCCGGCATAATCAGCGGTTATTTGCCTCCCGGTGGCCCCGGCGTGCGGATGGACTCTCACGTCTACACCGATTACGAAATACCCGCTTACTACGATTCTTTAATCGGTAAAGTAATTGTATGGGGGCGCGATCGACCGACAGCCATCCGCAGGATGAAACGGGCATTGCGGGAATGCGCCATCACCGGCGTCCCCACCACCCTGGGCTTCCACCAAAAAATCCTCGATTCCCCCGAGTTTCTCAGCGGCGAAGTTTACACCAATTTCGTCGAACAGTTCTTGAACCAAAACAGTCATTAGTCACTTGGCCGTTGGCAGTTGGCAGTCAACCGCCAACAGTCAACAGTCAACAGTCAACCGCCAACCGCCAACTCCTACATCATCATCGTCAGTAGCCCTTGCTGGCCGAGAATCATTTCTCGCAGCAAGCTACAGATACCGACCCAAATAATCGGCGTAATGTCCACCCCGCCGATCGGCGGTACAATCTTTCTAGTTACGGCTAAAAAAGGTTCCGTGGGCCAAGCAATCAGACTCAACGGCAACTTGCTCAGGTTCACCTCGGGATACCAAGTCAGGACGATCCGAAAAATAAATAGCAAAGTCATCACCACTAGGACAGAGCCCAGAATCCAACTTGCAACGGTAATACCAGTCATGGGTCTTATCTCGAAATTTTAAGTTTTGTTAAGTCAGCCCTTCAGAATTTTAACCGTTTCACAGGTGCGATCGAAAGTATAAAATTAATAAAAATCAAATTGTTGTAACAAAGGCTTTGAATCTATGACTCCTTCTCTCGCGAACTTTTTGTACAGCCTGCTGGTGGGCGTGACAGTGGTAGTGATTCCAGCAACGATCGCCCTGATCTTCATCAGCCAAAAAGACAAAATCAAGCGCACCTAAAAAGTCAGCGGGTTTCTAAGTCCGGCGCTGCAAGTCAATTTTCGGCTACACGTCGGGCATTTCCCCAATCCGAGAAACCTCAGATGAGAGCAACTCAGAAGGCCAAACCTTCAGTTGACTGCCAAGCTGAGGTTTTTTCCCGTTAAACTCATTATTATAGTCACTTCCCAAGCTGAAACCCTGACCGGACGCTGCCCCAGAAAGCACAGTCGGGCTGACAGACGTGTAACTAAAAGCAGTTTACACGACTTTAACAGATATAGTGGACATATCGGACAAACTCAAATAAAATAAAAAGTGTTTTTCCAGAAGAATGCCATGCCGTATGTCACACCAAGAGAAGCAGCTAAGGCTTTGGGAGTTAACCCCAGAACCCTTGCCCGATGGTCAGAAGATGGCCTCATCAAGACCATCAAAACCGAGGCAGGACAAAGACGTTACGATATTGCCGAATATCTCAAACAAAAATCCGGTACAACTGAGCTTGCTCGACGTTCTACAGTTTTGTACGCCAGAGTCTCAACATCCAGCCAAAGAGACGATCTCAAAAGACAAACTGAGGCACTTACTACAAGTTACCCAGGCTGTGAAGTCATCACAGAAATTGGATCGGGACTCAATTTTAGGCGGCGAAAGCTTAACGCCATTCTGGAACGAATTATCAGCGGCGATATCCAATGTCTTGTCGTTGCCCACAAAGACAGACTTGCCCGATTTGGCTTCGACCTCATCGAATGGCTGTGTGAAAAATTCGATTGTAAACTCGTGGTTCTCTACCAGCAAAAATACAGTCCACAGGCAGAACTCGTGCAAGATATGTTGTCAGTCGTCCACTGTTTCAGCTCAAGGCTTTACGGACTCCGTAAGTACGAAAAACAACTCAGGGAAGACTCGGAAATACAAAAACAAAAAACGACACTCACAGAAATTGACAGCGAAATTAGCCCCGAACTCTGTGAAGAAAATTCGGGTTTATCCTGGTAGCAAGCTCAACTCAATTTGGCGACATTGGTTAGCCGGTTGTCGCTTTGTTTACAACCATTGCATAGAGGCTTTGAAAAATGGCTTCCGAGGTAGCAGCTATGATTTAGAAGCCCAAATCCTTAACGATTTGCCAGATTGGTTGAAAACAGTACCGAGACACCCCAAAGCCAACGCTGTACAAGATGCTTACGACGCTTGGAGGCAAGCAAAAGCCAATAATGGTGAAGCAAAGTTTCGTAGTTGTCGCCAATCAGTAGCCACCATTAAATTTAAAAAGGGGAATTACATCAAAGGCACGTGGTTCCCTCAACTAACCAAAGGATGTGCTTTTGACTCTTCCCAACCACTGCCAGATTCTTGCGAGTATGGCACCCAGTTAGTGCGAGACAGGCGACGTTGGTTTGCTGTGGTTCCCGAGCATATTTCCACAGAAACAACTACCCAGAATAAGGTAATTGCGCTCGATCCTGGGGTGCGAACATTTTTAACTGGTTACGACGGAGAAACGGTTTTAGAGATTGGCAAGGGAGACATAGAGCGAATCGTGAGATTATGCTTTCACCTTGACAAATTAATTAGCCGTGCCTACCAAAAACAAGTTAGGACTAAGCAACGCCGTTCTTTACTTCGTGCTGCTGATAAAATCCGGCTCGATGTTCGCAATTTAGTGGATGAACTTCATCGCCAAACTGTTAGTTACTTAGTCCGTAATTACAAGGTGGTGTTTATCCCCACTTTTGAAACATCCTCCCTGGTGTTGAGAGCAAAAAGGCGGATTCATACTAAATCTGTACGGTCAATGCTAACTTGGAGCCATTACAGATTTAAGCAGTTACTAATAGCTCTGGCTAAACGTTCCGGCGTCTTAGTCGTAGAAACTAACGAGGCTTATACGTCTAAAACCTGTGGCAAGTGCGGTCACGTTCATGCCAGATTGGGCGGCAACAAAATCTTTAAATGTCCTGAGTGCGGTTATATTGCCGACCGGGATGCAAACGGTGCTTTTGGTATCATGCTAAAAGCTCATGAAGGGTACGCCCTTCACCCTTGCGGGTGATGCTATCGAGGTATTTTCAGGTGTCCGAGAAATCCAAAATGTCTGAAATGTATCGCGTAAATGTACCACTTAATGATAGATGTAAAATCTAACTCGCTAACATAGGAAAGACATAGGAGATAGGCTAATGGTCAATTTAGGATTGAACTGGAGCAGCCTGTTAGGGATTATCCTAGCAGTAGCAGGGGCAGGACTGTATTTTCTGCGATCGTGGCGTCCCAAACTAGCCCGAGACCACGATATTTTTTTTGCAGCCGTCGGCTTGCTGTGCGGCGGTATTCTATTATTTCAAGGATGGCGGCTTGACCCAATTCTGGCATTCGGTCAGTTCCTGCTCAGCGGTACCGCCATATTTTTTGCAACAGAAAGCATCAAGCTGCGAGGAGCGACCACAGCCCAAGCCAAAACTCGCGCCCAATACGTAGATGAAGAGCGACCGGTCAGCAACGCCTACGGTTACGACGGCTACGATTCCGAAATGGAACAGCTAGAACCAGAGGAAGACTATCCGCCGCGTCCCCGCATCAGAGGCAGCCAAGACTACCGTTCCTCTCGTGAAGCCTACGACGACGAACCCCGCCGCCGCCCCTCGAATCGCAACGGCAGCGTTAACACCGGACGGCCCGACTCGCCCGATCGATCCTCGCGCAAACGTCCCTCTCGCCCCGAAGCCCCGCCAGCCCAAGAGTCTGACAACTGGGACGTTTCAGACAACCCCGAAGAAAGACCGACCCGCAGCCGCAGCAGTCGCCCCCCTGCTTCGGAAAACCGCAGTTCCGATACGCCGCCGAGAACCAAAAAACCCCGTCCTACGGAATCATCCAGGTCTCGCCCCAGCAACCGCGACGTGGAAGCACCGCCGTCAGATTACGTGGAGTATCGACCTGTAGAATACCCGGAAGACCAACCGGATAATTCCCCCAGTTTCGACAAATAGGCACATAGTAAGTAGATGGGTGAAACTAAACTTTTATCCTGTAGCTCTGGCTTGGGAAACCGCAGAACTCTAAGTTGCGTTTATTGATACCCATCTACTTATTATCAGATATTAAATTTATTAAAAAGACTGTAAATTGCGAGTGTGAAAGCGCAGACAAACGCAGACATACACAAATCAAAGCTAATTATTTTGTAAAAAAAATTTAAGATACCGAACCTATGGAACTAATCGACAGCATAATAATCTAAATATAAAATCCCAAATCTCAAATCAGCAAGATGGCATTACTCGAAATAGGAGATCCGGCTCCCTGGTTTTCCATTCCTTCTACAAATAACCCCTTATTTCATTTCTCAACCGTTGCCGGCCGGCGAATCGTGCTGTTTTTCTTTGCCAGCGCAGCTTTTGAACAAATCCAAGTTATCCTCAAAAGCTTTCAAGAGCTTTCAGAAGAATTCCAAAGCTTGCAAGTACCGAGGTTCGGAGTGAGCGTTGACCCAGCAGACAAAGAACAAAACAAACCGACAACAATTGCTCCGTCATTCATCTTTTTCTGGGACTTAGATAAAAAAGTCAGCCAGCAGTACGGTGTTTTCCGAGATGTCGAAGAAAATGGAGTTGCCGGAGTTCACTATGCACCCCAAACTTTTGTTCTCAACGAAAACCTTCAGGTAATTAATATTTTGCCGATGGGCGAACCGCACCAACACGCCCAACAAGTATTAGATTTTCTCAAAACTTTGCCCCCAATTGAGGAAGCCAGAGCAGCCACTCGCCACGCCCCGGTGTTGGTAATTCCTAACGTTTTGGACAAAGCATCTTGCCGCAGTTTAATCGATATGTACAAAACTCACGGTGGCAGTCCTTCCGGCTTTATGAGGCAAATAGGCGGGAAAACAGTTGGTCTGCACGACGACACTTTCAAGAAGCGCCGAGATTTCTTTATTGAAGACCCGAAGTTACAGCAGCGATTGAGTGCGATTATTTGGCGCCGGGTGCGGCCGGAAGTAGAAAAAGCTTTTCAGTTTACAATTACCAGGTTTGAGCGGTATTTGATAGGTTGTTACGATGCTGACAGCGGCGGTTATTTTCTGCCGCACCGCGACAACACTAGCAAAGCTACGCTGCACCGCAGGTTTGCGATGACGCTAAACTTGAATGTGGGAGAGTACACGGGGGGATTTTTACGGTTTCCAGAGTACGCGCCGCACGGTTATAAAGGGGATTCGGGCACGGCGATTATTTTTTCGTGTTCTTTGCTGCATGAAGCGACGCCGGTGATTAGCGGCCAGCGTTTTGCTTTGCTGTCTTTTTTCTACGGCAATGAGGATGCTGCGCTACGAGAAGCTAATTTTAAGTATTTAGCTGCTGATTCAGATTCCCGAATTGGAGAACCGGCGTGAGGAATGTCACTACCGTGGTACAAGTCCTAAAATAATTACAGAAGGTAGTTAGCGGTTAACCACAAAACCTAATTCCTAGCTACCGATCGCTAAATACTAAAATCGATCGCCATGAATTTCAAACTTCTAAGTTTAGCAGTATCGGGAATTTTAACGGTTGGGGTTGCAGCCAGCGCTGCTGCAGTTGTTACGACATCCCCTGTGCGGCAATCAACAGATTTAAAGGAATTTAACTCGGTGCATTCCCAGGGTGCGATCGCCCAAAATGTCGAAGAACAAACCAATATTCGAGTCTACGAAAAGGCTAGTCCAGCGGTTGTGACGGTTGATACAGATAAATCTAACGGCAGCGGCACAATTATCAGCCCCGACGGCATGGTGTTAACTAACGCCCACGTTGTTTCGGCAGGCGGTACGGTCAATATCATTTTGTCAGACGGCAGAAAACTTGTCGCCGATGTCATCGGATTCGGCGAAGAAGGTCTAGACCTAGCCGTGGTGAAGATTCGCGGTCAAAACAATTTGCCCACCATTCCTTTAGCCCGTCCCGGTTCGGTGAAAGTCGGGCAACAAGCATTTGCGATCGGCAATCCATTCGGTCAATTTCAAGGTACTTTTACAGTCGGAATCGTCAGCCGCATCGACCAGCAGCGGGGCTTAATTCAAACCGACGCCGCCATCAATCCCGGCAATTCAGGAGGCCCACTGCTCAACAGTTCAGGAGAATTAATCGGCGTCAATACTTCTATTTTTACTCGCGGTCGGGGCGGTGGCAGTATCGGTATCGGTTTTGCAATTTCCGCAGACAAATTACCCGCTTTCCTGACAGCGGTGCGAGAAGGGCGAGCTCCCCGCGTGGCTCAAGCCCGATCGCCCTTTGGTGGCAACAAATCACCTCAAAAAGTTGCGTTAAACGGGCCCGCCGTCAGCGGCCTCCTCACCGACAAGTCTAGCGTTCTGCCCACCGACAACAGCTTTTTTGACCTCTACTCGTTTGAGGGAAAAGCGGGCCAGCAAATCACAATAGAAATGAAAAGTCAAGAAATTGACCCTTATTTAATTTTGCTCGGGCCCAACCAGCGGGAAATCGCGCAAGACGATGACGGGGCCGGGAATAAAAACGCCAGAATTACAGTCAGGCTGCCAGCAGACGGGACTTACACGTTAGTTGCAAATTCCTACCAAGCTAAGCAGTCAGGGGCTTATACGTTACAACTGAAAGCGAGTGCTCCTACCGCGCCTTCTCGGGCGATTTTGCAAGAAGAAGGCGCTTTAGTCGCAGGCGGCCCAGTATTGCCGTCTGACAACAGTCTGTATCGAGAGTATACTTTTGAAGGTCGAGCTGGTCAGTCTGTAGCCATTTCCCTCGAAAGTACAGATTTCGAGCCGTATGTGGCTATCATTGGCCCTAACGACCGATTACTGGCACAAAATGACGAAGGGAGCGATTCGACTAAAAATGCGTTTCTAAGCGTTACTTTGCCCGCTACGGGTCGCTATCGCGTATTTGTCAATGCTTACGATGCTTCGGGCCGGGGTCGTTACACTCTAACTGTCCGGTGAAAATTGGGCATGGGGCATGGGGCATGGGGCATGGGGCATGGGGCATTGGTAGCACCTAACAAATAATCCATGACTACTGACTACTGACTACTGACTTCTTCCTTCCTTCTTCGTTGCAAATCGAGGTAATTCATGCGTCAAGTTAGATTTTGGGCGATCGCGCCAATTGCTCTACTAGCTACTTTTTCTGGCAAGCCAACTGTCTCCCTGCCAGTTTCAAATTTAGGTGGAGTTGCTAACAGTAGTTCCACCCTCATTTCAGCAGAATTTCCTCAAAATTTAACTGATGCGAAGCCTGCTGGCAAGGCGGTTTTAGCTCAAGCAAGCCCCAAGCCATCGCCATCACCACAGAGTTCGCCAACTCAAAGTCCAACTGTAGAACCTCGATCGAGCCCTGATGCGGGTTCATCTAAGGTCATTTTAGAGCAAAACGGAGAACTCAGCCCTGCTAAGTCTTCTGTACTGCCCTCGGACAGCAGTTTGTACGATGAGTATACCTTTGAAGGCACTCAGGGTCAAAAAGTGATTATTACCGTAGAAAGTACCGAGTTTGATACTTATCTCGCTATTTTCAACTCCCAGGGGGAGCTACTTGGAGAAAATGATGATGCGACGCAGCAAAATTCCAATTCAGAGCTTACTGTTACCTTGTCTGCGAACGGTCGCTATCGCGTCATTGTCAACGCTTACGATCCGCCTCCAAAAGGTAGAGGCAAGTACAGTTTAACCGTCCGTGAAACAACTGGAAATTAGTTTGAACGAAACTTGGGAGTCAGGGCACGGCATTGCCGTGTCCCTATAATTCAAGGACGATCGCACTTACTTGTAGTGCGATCGACTTTTGTAAATTTATATGTTGGCGTGCAATTCTAAAACTCATAATCTTGTACATCTAATTTTTACACCAGTAAAGTTAAAGTTTTGGCATTTAACTTACGGGTTTCCAGCGACAGATAGACTCTGGTTTGAGCGGGCAAATTTGGGAAACGATCGGGTTGAGACCGAGGGAGAGAAAAGTTAGTTTAGTCAAAGATGCTAGCGGTTTGATGTCACCGATCTGATTGCTTTCGAGTGTGAGTCCCGTCAGATTAGTCAAAGATTGTAAGGGTTTGATGTCGGTGATTTTATTGTTGATCAGACCGAGTTCAGTCAGCCTAGTCAAGGATTCTAGCGGTTTAAGGTCGCTGATTTGATTGGCACCGAGGTGGAGTTCAGTCAGCTTAGTCAAGGATTCTAGCGGTTTGAGGTCGCTGATTTGATTGGCGCCGAGGTCGAGTTCTGTGAGTCGGAAAAGTTCTCGATCGGCCTCATCGCACTCAGTAGTCCTTGCTTTCTGCAACAGCACCTCAACAGTATGTTTAGCTTCAAGACTCAAATCAGCCTTTTTGCGACACCAATCCGCAAATGTTTGTCCACTCTTTCCGGGTTGCCTCTTTGCGACTAACGGGGAAGGTTTATTGAATTCGATGATTTCATTGCCACTGAGGACGAGGTGTGTCAGTTTAGTCAAAGATTTTAAGGGTTTGATGTCGCTGATTTTATTGTCACCCAGATCGAGATCGATTAGTTTAGTCAAAGATGCTAGCGGTTTGATGTCGCTGATTTGGGTAAAGCTGAGGTCGAGTTCAGTCAGCTTAGTCAAAGATTGTAAGGGTTTGAGGTCGCTGATTTTATTGCCTCTGAGGTTGAGTACAGTCACATTAGTCAAGGATTCTAGCGGTTTGATATCGCTGATTTTATTGCCTCTGAGGTTGAGCACAGTCAGGTTAGTCAAGGATTCTAGCGGTTTAATATCGCTGATTTCATGGCTGCGGAGGCTGAGTTCCGTGAGCAGAGAAAGTTTCTGATTAGCCTCATCGCATTCAGTAGTCCCTGCTTTCTGCAACAGCACATCAACAGTACGTTTAGCTTCAGGAATCAAAGAAGCCCGCTGGCGACACCAATCAGCAAATGTTCGTCCACTGTTTCCCGGTTTCGGTTCGGAGATTAAGGTGGAAGATCCATTTCCGCATGATGCTAGGACGATCGCGCTACAAGTAACTACTATCCACTTGGGTAAATTCATATGTTTGTATGCCACTATAAATGTTATAATTTGGTACCTCTAATTTGATAAAGTGTATTTCCAATAACTCTTAAAAATCAAAAGAAAGCTGAAATATAGATAATTTTTCAGCTTCCTTTTTTAATTGATTTTGATTAATTTAACGCAGGCCCAGCCAGGTAAAAAAATCCTGGCGGGTGAAGAATTCTAGCAGCAAAAGTCCCACGAACCCCACCATCGCAAATCGTCCGTTGATTTGTTCGGCGTAGGCATTCCACCCAAAGGCTGGTTCTGGTTTTGGGGTATTTGGGGTTGTCGGTTTTGGGGATGGAGGAGTTTTAGCAGTCATTTAAAAGTTTTAAGGTAATTGCTCAACTAGGGGAAAAAAGGGAGCCATCAGTAGAGAGAGCTTGTTGAATAGATTGATAAGCAGTTAAACCCTGACGCTTGCCAGTATTAACAACTGAACGAACGGCAGCAAACAAATCTCGCCCCCATTCCGAACGGAAGCCATTGGTCACACGGCGAAATATCACGCTCATCCGAATCGCCTGTTCACTACTATTATTCGTTGGTGGAATCCCCGCCTCTTCCAGAAATAGAAATAAATTGTCCATCAGCCCACCGTAACGTTTTCGTAACCGTATACCATCCGGATGCTGTGGTGCTAAATCCAAAATTTTGGTTAATCTTTCCTGTAAATTTTCTCGATATCTCAAGAGTCTGGTATCGTCGATTTTTTCTCGTCTTCGATGGATAATAAAAGCCCTCAATAATAACCTCTTCATCGCTGGGGCAAAAATCCTGTCTCCAGCATCAATCGCATATTGGCAATCCCGCAATTGATGAGCCAAACACACTTGCCATTGTGGTGCTGGGTGATTTTTTTGAGCGCTCAATAAATCTGACACCCAGATATCGGGACGATGTTCTGCGAGAACTTCGTTAATTACCCCAGTCCCTCGGCTCGCGCGGATGACGTGTAAACAAACATCCTGGTTCTGAAATACCCACTCCCACTGATTCTGTCCGTTAACTCTCGCACTCGTTTCATCTGAACAAATTAATTTTGCCCGCCGCAACCGATGGAGTATTTGAGTTACTTGGTCATCTAAACTCGTTTTGACTTTTGCCAACAGGTTTGCGATTGCTCCTTCTGATATCTTGAGTCCAAAGACAGATGCCAATATGGACGATAGCCGTTCGTAGCTGATGGCATGAGTGTAACGGAGATATGTAACTAAGCTTTGAATTGAACTGCCAAACGGTGAACCTGGTTCCATTCCCAATGGTACAGGTGCAACATATTCGGTCTGACAGCAGGCACACTGACCACCATAACGTTCGATGCGGGTGATGATGGGGCGAATTGGCGGTAGTTCGATTTTTTCGTAGACGGATTGCAATTTTTGGGTGGCGGCGGTGACTTTCTCTCCACACTGGGGGCAATTTTTGACTTGGGCGATGATTGTTTGGTCGGGATGAGGATGTATTTCTCTTCCCCCTCCGACTCTTCCTAGGCTTCTTTGTCTTTTTATTCCTTGAATTTTCGACGGCTTAATGTTCGGCTTGAATCCTTGGGATGGTGGAGTGCTGGAATTTTTGCTAGTTTTGGTGGGAGATGAGCCTGGTTTTGGTTCGTATGTGGCTAATGCTGCGCTAAGTTTTTGGATTTCTTGCCATAGCTCTACTATCAAGGCTTCTTTTGCCTCGTTCGATAGTTGCTTTAAGTCGGGGAGTTTTTCCATTCCTTTATCTAATGTCTATCTCGTCTTCTTGTCAAGGGGGTTGAGCAATTACGTTTTAAGTTTCGAGTTGTGAGTGATGATTTTGGGGAAGCTTTGCGATCGCACAACTTGTAATTTACCAGGAAAAGGACAGCCTATCGCTAATCTGCTGACTTTTCTAAACTTTGAACCGATTCGATCAGATTTCGCACGGTTTCGGTACCTTCTGAAGGCTCAAAAAACAGCGGGAACTTGCCGCGAGCGATCATTCTCAAACCCAACGGGCCCAGACTCAGCAAACCTTTAACATCGCGGAAGTAGTTTCCTACTACTTCGATGCCAAATTTGCGCTCGTCTATCCAGCCCCCTTCTTTGACGAGATTGATTAAAACTTTGCGGTGGCGGATCGATCGACTGGCTTGGTCGTCTTTGCGATCGAGAATCTCTTGTTTAATCTTACCAATTTGATCCATCGGCGCAACTTCCATCGGACAAACCGAGTTGCAGTAGTAACAGCGGGTGCATCCCCAGACGCCTGCGGTGCCTTGGTTGTATTTTTCGATCCGATTTTCGGTTTCGCTGTCGCGGGAGTCGGCGATCGTGCGGTAAGCTTTGGCGAGGGCGTGGGGGCCGACAAATTCCGGGTTGACTTCGCGGGCGTTGCACTCAGAATAGCACGCACCGCAGAGGATGCAGTTGCCAGTTTGGTCGAGTTTCGATCGCTCTTGTGGAGTTTGCAGAAATTCGCGTTCTGGAATTGCTCGCGAGGCTGTGCTGACATAGGGTTCAACTGCTTCTAGGTTGTCCCAAAAACTGGTCATGTCAACAACCAAATCTTTAATAACCGGCATATTTCCCATTGGGGCGACGGTGATTTCTGGGATGAAATCGGTAGGCATTTCTGCTGAGCTGGAATCAGCTATTTTTTGCAGTCTTGCGAGTTCGCTGGCTACATTTTCTTTGCAAGCTAATGCCGATCGACCGTTAATTCGCATAGAACAACTGCCGCAAATTGTATTGCGGCAATTTTTGCGAAAAGCTAAAGTGCCGTCGTGTTCCCACTTGATGCTGTTGAGGCAGTCTAGGATGGTATTGCTCTCTTCCACATCTAGGGTGTAAGTGTGAACCCGGGGAGCCTCGTTTTGATTTTGGCGGACTACGTTAAAGCGGACTTTCATATTTTGAGTAAGGAATTTAGTTTCTATTTTAAGCTAAATTTTTGGTCTCTCTAGAAACCTATTATTTTTTTAACAACTACCGAAAGTAAGAGATTTTTAAAGTTTTATTATTGTTTGATAAACATCAATAATTCTCAAGTTATAAATCCTAAATTTCCACTTTTTTAAGCGGATCTGTGAGCTATTAATTGGAGATAAAAGTAATTAATCGCTGCAATTCGCTAGTCGGAGGTGCGTGATGTCCAGCTTGTTTGTATTAACTTTCATGTTTTCCACACCGGCTTTTTGTCTGGGTCTGCTAAATCCTCAATGGGTGGGACTGGGAACTCGCCAGCGATCGGCTGCCTTGTACGGCGGCTTGATGGCAGTTTCGTTCGTTTTGCTTGGGGTTACAGCACCTAAGCCGCCGCAAGCAGTTTCATCGGGGCTGCTGGCCTCAACTGAATGGCCAGAATTGAGGGTCAGCGCACCTTTGCGCTGAAAGTAGCTGGGGGTATGCTTCTCACTTTTTTGGCAGCATTACAAGAAATTTTACCAGGACTTACGCCCGGTTGGGGCGAGAAACTTAGTTTTTTAAGAAAAATACTTGGTTCTACTCATTTATATCAATTCCGGTAGCATCCCAATAGTAAAATCCCGTCAACAGTCAACAATCTAATTCATCGGCGTTAATCTGTGTTAATCGGCCTGTATCTGCGGTCAAAAAAATATAATTTATTTACCGCATATGACAAGGGATTGACGCAAATTAACGCCGATGAAAAGAATAGAGATAGGAATAATTTTGATGCTAAGAAATTTGATATTACTGCAATTAAAAACCAGGTTTATATGAGTAGAAGTGCGCTCGCGAACTGTAGGAGAAACTCGTGGGCTTAGTAAGGAGAAATACTCTCTGAAAGCCGCTGTCACCCGGTTCGGGTGTCCAACGTTCGAGTTTACTTCGTAAATCATACGGATTTGTGAGTTTGCCTCCAGATAAATAAGGAAGTTAACTTCTCAGGACTTACGCACAGGGATTAAAGAAATCGGGTTGTTTAAACAGATATCCTTCGTGCTTTACCTCAGAATTTGGTAAAATAAACCCGGTTTGTGCGTCCTGGATTACTTCTCTTTTTTACTGTAAAAGTCGCTATGTTTAATTTTTTCATCTTAAGCTTTCTAGTGTCGATACCTGCCTTTTTTCTGGGTATTCTTAATCCGAAATGGGTGGGTGCACCAACCCGCAAGCGATCGATCGCGATGTACGGCGGGTTGATGGCGGCTTCGTTTGTGCTTGTTGGCGTCACCGCACCCAAACCGTCTCAGGAAGTTTCGGCGGCGCCTCCGGCCCCAACCGATCGGCTAGAATCATCTCAAACCGCTAAGCCATCACCGCTTTCGGCAGCGCCGACACCCAAGCCGGAGACTGTGAAAACGCCGACACCAACACCGAAACCTGCAATTTCTCCTCCCGCACCTGCAGTTGCCAAACCAGAGCCCGATCGCAAATTGCCATCTTCAGTCAAATCTGTTGAACGAACCGCAGAGATTGCTCTTGATGCACAGCAGCCAAAGAAAGATACCAAGAAAGTTATTGACGAGTCTTCTAAAGCGAAGGTTAAAAGTGCCGATTTTCCGAGTTGCGTTAACTCGGATTGCAACTGTTCGGACTTTGCGACTCAAGCTGAAGCGCAGCGAGTTTTAGAGGCATATCCGGGCGATCCGTTTAAGCTCGATCGAGATCGAGACTCGATCGCTTGTGAAACGCTGGGTTAGATTTGATCTGCCAAAATCCTCGGTTAATGATGAAGGCTTTTTTCGGTGATTGTACGAATTGAAGAAGGCAAATCGATCGGCTAAAATTGTCTAATTGTTGAGCTTGCGGTGCGGGTGCAGCTATGACTTACAGCTTGAGAATTGTCGATTTGCCAACGAGTGAACGGCCACGGGAACGGCTGATGGCGGGTGGCCCGAAAAGTTTGGCGACTGCAGAATTGATTGCGATTCTCCTGGGTACTGGTCAGGGACCCGGCAAACTTTCCGCCGTCGGGCTCGGACAGTATATTTTAAATCAGTTGAGTTTGCATTCCCGCGATCCTCTGGCTGTGCTACGCACTATTAGCGTTCAGGAGTTGACGCAGATTCACGGGATTGGCCCTGCTAAGGCGACTTCGATTTTGGCTGCGGTGGAGTTGGGGAAGCGGGTATTTCAGTCGCGGCCGCCGGAAATGGCTGTGGTTGACTCTCCCCAAGCGGCGGCGGATGCCCTGAGTCAGGATTTGATGTGGCAGTCTCAGGAACGTTTTGCTGTGGTGTTGCTGGATGTGAAAAATCGGCTGCTGGGTACTCAGGTAATTACGATCGGCACAGCAACGGAAACTTTGGCTCATCCACGGGATATTTTTCGCGAGGTGATCCGCCAGGGGGCGACGCGGGCCATTATCTCGCACAATCACCCATCGGGGATTGTGGAACCAAGCCCGGAGGATATTGCTTTGACGCGACAGTTGCTGGCGGGAGCGCAGTTTTTGTCGATTCCGCTACTGGATCACTTGATTTTGGGGAATGGCGATTTTCTGAGCTTGCGGCAGACGACGACGCTTTGGGAGGAGTATCCCCAAGGTGATTGAACTCTTCTACTTAACTAATTTCATTACTATCATTAGTTATTTGTATCTTTGGGCTCTCCGACGGCTGAATCACCCGTGAGAGCAGGCCAATTTTCCGGCTGGAGTCCCCCGCTACAGCCTGTTTTGGCTGAATGTCGCTGCTGATACTTCGTTTCGAGCACAACTCGGTTAATCTAGTATAGGTAGGCTGAAGAGGTCGCTAATCCGATTTTTTTTGAGCATACTAAACGTATACTGAACCAGCACCTAAATACCCACTTATTAAGAAATTATTAAATGGGATGTAAAATACACGGTGTGGTGATAGGAGGAGAACTGTGTTTCTGAGACTTGCAGAACAACACCGTAAATTCGTTCAAGATTTGGTAATGAACCTTCAAGCTTTAGCGATCGTGCTAGAGCATCGGGGTTATCTGGCATCCTGCTACACTTGCGGGGGTCAGATGAACAGTGCCTCATTTATGGTCAGTTTGACGGACAACCATCTGATTCGATTCTTAGTGTCAGATTACGGTATCACTTGGACTGAGATGCGGGATGACCGCGAACTCATGAAACTAGAAGGTGCAGAAGCGATTAATCAGTTACAAGAACTGGCAAATCTCGTAAAGTATCAAATCCAACCTTCGGAAGCTACTTTAGCGACGGCGCAGTGAGTGTAGCGATTGCACGGTTCCGAGGAAGGCGACGCAAGAAAGTCGTTGCTTGTCTGCTAAAACCGAATCCCCAGCGAATTAGTTGAGAGGGTTCATTTAGGTGCACAGCGATGGCTGCTCAACAGCCAAGGGTGCTATCAGGGTGCCTTCAGACAGTTTAGCACTCAGTCGATCGCGAAGTGAGCCTGGGCAGACGGCATACTTTATGCCAGAAGTCTCAAACTTGGAACCTCTAGTTTTTTTCCAGAAGTTGATTCTCCCTTGAGAACGATTAGCAAAATTTAGAAGTGTGACGGCTCGTCGGCTGCGATGTTAATTTCTCACTTGGCCATTCCAAAGTCAAGGAATTGAAATTAACTTTGAGCAGGCAGGTAAAATTTAACATCCAGAGTGAGGATGAGGCTGTGAAGATTGGGCAAAAGGCAGCCCACGGGGTGTGATGTGCGGGCGAATGGCGTTTATTTTTGCTCTTAGATTTAGCCTATCAGGCTAAGAATTAACTTGAAGCAGCATCACTGCTGTAAAACATCTCACAGCCGGCCCAAGCCGGCTAAGTTTTGCCTATATCCAGGCTTCGGCGCAATGTTTGACCATCATGTTAGATAGATTCCGGTTGCACTCCTGATGATTGTTGACTGTTGACTGTGGACTGTGAACCCAAAAACTGAAAATTGTGCTTCTATTTGGTTGCAGATTGAAGGAAACTTTACGCCCCACGATGAAGCACGGATTTGATATTAAACAGCTCTTTGAAGTCGCGATCGCACTTGCTACACTAATATTTTATAATATTTTAATGATTAGTCCGAAAATATTTATCGCCCAGTTTGGAGTCAGTATCAAATGGTAAATTTAAGCGAACTTCTAGAACCCATCGCCAGTCAATTTCGCAGTCTAGGAATTCCCGAACCAATTACCCATTGGGGCCACCCTGTAATGATGGGGATCGTGGTAGTGGCGATGGGCAGTTTTGTCGGCTATACGGGATGGCAGGGACGTTTGGCCACCGATAAAGATGTCGCACTCAAAAGTCGCTCGGATCACCGCAAGCTTGCACCGTGGATGTTTCTGTTTCTAGCTTTGGGCTATACAGGCGGCTTGCTGTCGCTGGTGATGCAGCACCAGCCTGTCATGGAAAGCCCGCATTTTTGGACGGGTTCGGCAGTGCTGGTTTTGCTGGCTATTGGCAGCTTGATTTCGCTGACGGGTTTTGGGGGCAATAAGCTAGCACTGCGCGCAGTTCACGCTTATTTAGGCACGACGGCCCTTGCACTTATGGTGCTGCACGCGGCTTTCGGTTTAAAATTGGGGCTGTCTATTTAGAAGAAGACTTATCAGGCAGTGGTAGTATATGTAGGGTCGCAATGTGTACCCTACATACAGAGGTTATATGAAATCCTCTCTTCATCGGCACTATTCGTCTCTCTCTCTTCTCTTCCTCTGCGTTCTCTGCGTTCTCTGTGGTTAAATCATTCCGATATAACCGGAATTGATATTATGTGTTCTGGACTGAAACCAACTCTACTTTTGACAGTAAAAATTGCTAATTACTTGCTAATTAATGAATCAAGCAACGGGTGTCATTTTCTGTCTTGCCTACATTTTGGGATTGATTTCTACAGCGGTTCCTTGGGGTAGATACGCGATACTTGCTTTGGGAATAGCGGTAGCGATCGCCCTGCCGAAATTGTTGCGAAAATATACTAAAAATTCTGTCCAAGTTACTAAGAAAAGACGCAGCAGACAAAAAGAAAATGCTCTTGAAGCACCCTTAGATGCGAGGGAAGAGTTGAGTTTGTTGGAGATCCTGCCGCGAGGGAAATGGGTGTGGGCAGTTGCGGGTTTGGTGGCATTTCTAGCTAGCGTTTATTTTGCAGTTCGATCGCCCCAACCGGCAATAGATGACATCAGCAAACTGATTCCGGCGGTTGGAAACACTCAAGAAGTGGCAGTGACAGTTCGCGGTAGAGTTGTCAGTACGCCTCGATTGACTCGATCGGGTCGATCGCAATTTTGGCTAGAAACAGATTTAGTTAGCGAAATCAACGGCGGCGAGGGAGGAGTAGTTGTCAACCGCCCAGTATCCGGCAAACTCTACGTTACAGTGCCCCTGCTGCAAGCAACAGGTTTGTACGCCGACAATACGATCGCAGTTGTGGGATCTTTGTACAAACCGCAGCCGCCGTCGAATCCGGGGGCTTTTGATTTTCAAGCATATTTAGCCAGAGAAGGAGCTTTTGCAGGGCTCAAAGGGCGTCAGATTGATTGGAAGAGAGAAAATGCGATCGCGGATGTAAATCGAGTTAACAGCCAAGCGGCTGCTTTCTGGGAGTCAAGCGGGATGCAGCCATCGAAAATTCAAGCGATGCGGCAGCGGATCGTGCGATCGCAACTATCACAGTTAAATGTTCCCGAAGGGCCCTTGATCAGTGCGATCGCCCTCGGCAAACAAGCAGTAGATTTACCTTACAACATCCGCGACTCTTTTGTGCAGGCTGGAGTGGCCCACGCGATCGCAGCTTCCGGCACTCAAGTTTCGATGGTTTTGGCTTTAGTTCTAGCTTTAACCAGGCGTTTTTCCAAACAATTGCAATTTAGCTTTGGCGTCGGTGCTTTATTTTTGCTTGTGGGATTAACCGGCTTTGAAGCTTCAGTATGCCGCGCCGCTTTAATGGGATTTGGAACATTATTTGCTTTGGTGCTGAACCGCCAAGTTAAGCCGCTGGGATTGCTGTTAATCGCTGCTACTATTTTACTGCTGGTTAACCCTTTGTGGATTTGGGATTTAGGTTTCCAACTGAGTTTTTTGGCAACTTTGGGGTTAATCGTGACAACGCCGCCATTGATGGCAAAATTGGACTGGATGCCGCCCGCGATCGCTTCGATTGTTGTGGTTCCGATCGCCGCTTCAGTTTGGGTGCTACCGCTGCTACTTTACGTTTTTAGCGTGGTATCACCTTACAGCATTTTAGTTAATATTATTGCGGCTCCTTTGCTGTGGATTTTGAGTATTGGGGGGATGGTTAGCGCTTTAGCTGGATTGATTTTTCCGCCGGCTGGCAGTGTTTTAGCACAACTGCTGGACTATCCGGCAAAGGGGTTAATTGCGATCGCCCAATATTTCTCGCAATTACCAGGTAATTCGGTAGCTGTCGGTCAAGTATCGGTGTTTCAACTAATAGCGCTTTACAGTTTAATTTGCTGGGTTTGGATCGGGGGAAGTTCGGCAACGAGCAAGGTACAGGAGGTAACGGATAGAAGGAGGAAGGAAGAACAAAGACGGAAGCCGGAAGCAGTCAGAGGGAAAAACCAGGAAAAAGGGAAAGGGAAGAAGGGGAAAAGTAGAGTTATTGCGCTGCCGAGTTTTTCATCTGCTTGGATTTTACCGCTGGCGCTGGTGGCGGGAATAAGTATCATAGTTTTGCCAGCTTGGCACGTTCAATCATCTTTATTTCAAGTTACTTTGCTGGCGACATCTGGCGAACCAGTGTTAGTAATTCAAGATCGGGGAAAAGTGGCGCTAATTAATAGCGGTGATGAAAATACCGTAAGGTTTACAGTGTTGCCTTTTTTGCAGAAGCAAGGAGTTAATTCTGTGAATTTTGCGATCGCCACTCACGGTCATTTAGGTTTGAGCAGTGGTTGGGGAAAATTACTAGAACGCTTGCCAATTAAAACATTTTATGATAATAATGCTCCGAAACAAATTCACCGTGGCAGCAATCAGGAATTTATAACGGCTGTGCAATCTCGCCAAGGCGTTTACTTTCCTTTAGAAACTAACAGTACAGTTGATCTGGGTTCGACGCGGTTGCAGTTGGTGAATGCGGAGATTCCGGTGGTAGAATTCCTGGTGGGAAATCGAACTTGGTTGCTCGTCGGTGAAATGACACCGGAAGCGCAAAAAAAATTGGCAGCAACGGGAACCTTGAAGCCGGCTCAAGTGCTGTGGTGGTCGGGAAAAACCTTGACTGCCGAGTTATTGGGCGCAGTTGGGCCGCAAGTGGCGATCGCATCTGCTAACGAAATCGACCCAGAAACCGCCGCCCAACTGCGCCAAAGCAAAACCCAAATATTCTGGACAGGGCGCGACGGAGCCCTCCAGTGGACTCCTGCTGGGGGATTTAAGACCACTCTGGAATCAGAAGAAAATCAAACTTCTTTTTTATAAAGATTTACAATGTGGCGCACTGTGCGGTAATATACTTTTAGCTCACATCTCAAATCAATTGGAGAGGTGGCAGAGCGGTTGAATGCGGTAGACTCGAAATCTACTTTAGGGGTAACTCTAACGTGGGTTCAAATCCCACCCTCTCCGTACATCCCTTACTACACAAGGCTTTGAGGTTATCACCTTTTTTAGCCATCTCTGCAATTTATCGGCAGTGGTATACGAAAGTGGTATACAAACCACTCTTGTATACCACTTTTTGCTTTCACTCCACCCCTTCTGTGGGCGATCGGTCAAGACAAAAGTATTTCTAAAATTGCCTCGAAATCTATTTTAAAGGCAACTCTAACGTGGGTTCAAATCCAACCCTCTCCGTACATCTCAGCGTCAAGCGCGCACCTTATTAACCTAGGGTGCGCGCACCTGATTATATTATGAAATTTAACTCCACAATCTCCGTAGCATGATAGCTGCTTTCATTTCGGTGAGGATGGGGGAATTAGTCTAGATTCTTTGTTTCCCTAGTCCATAGTCGCTAGTTCCTAGCACGAAAACCCCTAGCCTGTTGCTCGTTCCCCGTGCCCAGTTTCCTGTTTCTTCTAATAACGTAGCCTGTAATTGCGAGGCGGCGCTAATTGCGCTAAAGCCCTACTACGAAATGCTCACGCCGGAATAGAAATCACAAACTCCGAACCCTGACCCAGGGAAGAATTCACCACTAATGTACCTCCATGTTTTTCCACAACAATTTGGTGGGCTATCGACAATCCTAATCCTGTTCCTTGACCTACAGACTTGGTGGTGAATAAGTGGTTAAAGATGTTTTCCTTGACTTCGGGTGACATCCCCACTCCATTATCCTTAATGCGAATCAAAACCTGATTGTTGGATTCGCTCAGAGCAGTTTGAACCGTGATTTGATTAGGTAGAGCTTTAATTTCACCAAAACTCCGCCCCTTATTGGACTCCTCCAGAGCGTCAATCGCATTAGCCAGCACATTCATAAATACCTGGTTTAACTGTCCGGGAAAGCATTTTACGAGGGGCAAGTTACCATAGTCTTTCACAACTGCAATGGCAGGGCGGAACTCGCTGGCTTTTAAACGGTGCTTGAGAATTAGCAGAGTGCTTTCGAGTCCGTCGTGAATATTGAAAGAAACTGGTCGATCGCTATCAGCCCTCGAAAACGTTCTCAAACTCGTACTGATATTGCGGATGCGATCGACTCCTTCCTTCATCGAGCCAATCAATTTGGGCAAATCTTCTCGCAAATACTCCAAGTCCATATCCTCAATTTCGGCTTCAATTTCCCCTCCAGGATTGGGAAATTTTTCTTGATACAAATCAATCAAATTGAATAAATCCCCCACGTATTCTATAGCCGGTTGCAAGTTGCTGGCGATAAAGCCTACGGGATTGTTAATTTCGTGGGCTACCCCTGCGACTAAATTTCCCAGAGCAGACATCTTCTCACCCTGTACCAATTGCAACTGCATCTGTTTGAGATCTTGAAGATAAAGCTCTAGTTTTTGGGCATATTCCTGGGATTGTTGATACAGTCGAGCGTTTTGTAAGGAAATTGCTGCTTGGGAGCACAGGATGTTGAGGATGGCGACGCGATCGCGCGTAAACGCCCCCGTTGTGAGATTATTCTCTAAATACAGAATCCCCATTACTTTGCCTTGATGGAGAATCGGAGTGCATAAAACGCTCTTGGGTTGGTGCTCAATGATGTAAGGATCGCCAGCCCAGGTGGTTTGAGTGCTGGCACGATCGAATACCAGGATTTCTTTTGTACGTTTGACGTAGTTAATTATGTTCAGAGGAATTGCTTTGCTTTCTTCAACTAAAAGCGATTCCAAGTCACAATCTTGGCGATTTGTACAGTGTACGGCAACTCTCCACTTTCCACCTTCCTCCAAAATTAATGCTCCGGTTTGTGCTCCGGCATTTTGCACTACTACTTGCATCAAAGTAGTTAGCAATTGCTCTAGTTCTATTTCACTAGAGAGAGCTTGAAAAGCTTTGATAACTGTCGGCAAATCTACTAACTCCAAACTGCTGGTGCTACCGATAATTGTTCTATTGGTGTTAGATAGGGATGATTCACTGCTGGAGGTGTGAGTTGTTTCGGTCGGATTCTGGCGAGTTCGCTCCTGTTGCAGGATCACAGCAAGCAATTCGGGGTAGCGCTGTTCTAGATGGTCAATCTTTGCTTTGGCTCCCCAACGAGCGTAAGCATAGTAAGCATCAATTAAATAGGGTTTTGCCAGTTTTTCTTTGCCCCATTCTAAGTAGAATTTGGCAGCGAGTTCGTGAGCAACTGCTTCTTCGTTGATGTACTCGTTTTCTTGGGCGAGGGCAATAGCCTTGTCGTACATCTCAACCGCTTCTATTTTTTGGTTTAAAACCCGATGCCGTTCTGCCTCTACTAGATAGAATTTATGCAGATGATTCATGGGAGCATGATGCGCCCACTTTTGCATTTTTTCTTGATTAGCTTGTACTCGATCGAGAAGTTTCTGTTGTTCTGACTGTGGAGTGTCAGAATACACCGCCAACCGCACCAAAGAATCGTAGAAATGGAAAACAGGAACAACGGGCATTCCTATTACTGCATTTAAATAGTTCTCTGCTAGAGCGATATTATCAATCGCTTCTGAGTATTTTTCAAACCAATAAAAAAGGAAAAACTTGTGTAAATATATGTAGGCAAATCCCACTTGGTCATTTGTTTGCTGGTAAACTGGCAACTTGATATGCTCATCGTAGGCTTCACCCTTTAGAATGCAGGAATTTTGACTTTTTCCCAGCAGATTCAAGATAGACTGCCAATAAATTTCTATATAATTAAGCGGTTTTTTTTGCTGGATTTTATCAATAGCATCTCTGTTTCTTGCTATCTCTCTTTCAAGGACAGTTAGTTCTTTGCCACTATAGTAAGCCGAACAGGAATACTGTAATAAATTATAGGCTGCATATTCCATATCTCCTGTCTCCATTCCGCTAGAATAAGCTGACATCAAAGGCTCTAAGGTTTCTTTGAGATGCTCTTTGCAAGGTCGGATCAAGAAATTTACTATGAAGGCTGTCTTGGCTTTGATTTCTTGAGAATTTAGCTTTGACACTAGACTTAAAGCCAATTGACCGAACTGATAACCTGAATCAATATCTCCCACAACTCCACAAAGCAGAAAACCATAATTGGCGTAAGCAAAGGGAGAAACGGAAGCATTCCCATATTGGACGGATAATTGTACTTGTTTGCATACAGTCAAAGGCAACAGTGCAGGAGCAGCAAGGTATGCAGTAGCAAAGATACTTGATAAAAGTCTTATGGCGGCTAGTTTATAAGGCTCCCTCATTTGAGGCAGCTCAATTAAATCCTCAATTCGCTTCTCGTTCAAAATTGCCGCAGTTTCGCCTAATGCCTGCCCAATATCAGACGGATTTGGCTCCGAGGGAAACTCTACCCCCAACAGTTTTAAAACTTGTAGTCCTGTATTCAGCGCTTCCTGTAACTTATTTTGCGCCATACAAGCTTGCATCTGGACTTCATATACTTTCACTTTGTCCAGTAGCATTTTGGCACAGCTTTCCACGACTGATGCCAATTCTTCCATCCCGTCAAAGTCACCGCACAGATATGCCGCTTCTGCTGCTTCGGTATGCAGCCCTAATGTTAGTTCGTATTGATTCTCCCAACTATTTGCTGTCAGTAATTTCTTCCCAATATTGAAATATTCAACCGCAGCAGCATAAGCGGTAGCAGCTTTGGCTTTCTTTCCAGCAACCAGATTCAATCCTGCTAATTGCTCTTGTTCTGCTTCCTGAGTAATTAGCTCAACTCCCACATTCAAGTGATTGACAATATCAAAAATTCTTTCTTCTCGCTCGGCTTCTGGCGTATTCTTTAATAAGAGTTGACCAATTTTTAAGTGAGTAGAACGCTTTTGGTCTTCTGGAATCAGGGAATAAGCTGCTTGTTGGACGCGATCGTGTAAAAAATTATATTTGGGTAATTGATCCTGGGCAATTAGTAATTGGTCAGATTTCTTGACCTTAGCGATTACCGATTCGCTATTTCCCTCTGCTTGATAAAACTTATAAACTTCGCTAATGGGTAAAATTAGCCCGTCTTGTAGTGCCTTCCATAAAGCGGATGCGGTTTCTTCGGGCGAATTTTCATCAACAATTGCTAACGTCGCCAAATCGAACTGATTGCCAATACAAGCAGCTAACTTTAAAACTTCCTGTGTCTGGGCTGGCAACTTTCGCAACTGAAGTGCCATAAATTCTACAACATCATCCGTTAGTGCCAAGGTTCGCACTCTAGCAATATCGCACTGCCAATACCGAGCGTCAAAATTAAATTCAATAAGCCCATCTTCCTGCAAAGATTTGAGGAATTGTGTGCTGAAAAATGGATTGCCTTGGGTTTTCTGATAAACGAGTTCTGTCAAAGGCTGAGCCAACACTGTAGAACAAGCTAGAGTATCGGCAACTAAACAATTTACGTCGGCTCTATCAAGTGGTGCTAAGGTAATAGTATTCACCTTTGCTTCAGTTTTTTGAATCTCTGCTAACGTCAGCATCAATGGATGTGCTGGAAAAACTTCGTTATCCCGATAAGCTCCAATTAAAAAGAGATAGCGGTTATCAACGTCGCTCATCAGCAGTTGAATTAATTTTAACGATGCTGAGTCAGCCCATTGCAAATCGTCCAAGAAAATCACTAAAGGATGGTCTTTTGTTGTGAAGACTTGAATGAATTTTTCAAATAACAAATTGAAGCGATTTTGACCAGCAATTCCAGAAAGTTCGGGGACTGGCGCTTGCTGTCCGATAATACGTTCTAGTTCAGGAATGACTTCAACGATTACCTGAGCATTCTCGCCCAAAGCAGCCAAAATATCCAACTTCCATTGTTCTACTTTAGCATCGGTTTCCGATAGCAGTTGTCCCATTAAACCGCGAAAAGCTTGGACAAATACTGTAAAGGGAAGGGTGCGTTGAAATTGGTCAAATTTCCCTTTAATAAAGTAGCCTCGCTGTCTCACGATTGGTTTGTGAACTTCGTTGACTACAGCGGTTTTGCCAATGCCTGAGAAACCGGCAACGAGCATCATTTCAGTGCTACCTGCACTCACGCGCTCGAAAGCTGCTAGTAGAGAGGATACTTCGCTTTCTCTACCGTATAATTTTTCTGGGATGAGGAAGCGATCGCATAAATCTCGTTGTCCTAATTTAAAGGATGCAATCTCTCCCTTTTCTCTCCACTGTTGCCAACAAGTTTCTAAGTCGTACTTGAGTCCGCTGGCACTCTGATAGCGGTCTTCTGCATTCTTCGCCATCAGTTTACCAACTATCTCAGACAGTACCGGAGGAACTGCTGGGTTGAGTTCATGGACGGGAATAGGTTGCTTTGCCAGGTGGCAGTGTACCAAATCCATTGGATCGTCTGTTTGGAAGGGTAACTTTCCTGTTAGTAATTCGTAGAATGTGACTCCCAGAGAGTAGAAATCTGTGCGGTAATCAATGCCTCGGTTCATTCGCCCAGTTTGTTCGGGAGATATGTAGGGTAAAGTGCCTTCTAGGACATTGGGATTTTGAATTTCTTGGGTTTCGCGCGGCAGCAGGGAAGCGATGCTCAAATCAATCAGCTTGACTTCTTTACTGGTGGGGTTAATTAGAATATTGGCGGGCTTGAGGTCTTTATGGATGACGTGGTGGCGATGAAGTCCGTCAAGGGCGTTGGCAATTTGAATCGCCATAGGAAAAAAATCGTTAACTGGCAAGCCTTCTAGGGTTTCGTTGCTATCGGATGCTAGACTAGCAAGGTAGCTACATAAGGAAATTCCGCCAAAGTCTTCCATCACCAGAGCATAGCGGTTATGATAGCTCTCCAGGCTGTATGCCTTGACAGTGCCGGGGATATTTAAGTTTTTAGCAATTACGTATTGGTTGCGGAAGTGAACCAGTTCGTTGAAGCTGGGAAAGTCATTTCGCAGTAGTTTGATCGCGACGGGTTGCTGATCACAAGAGCGAATACCACGATAAACTAGAGTTCGATTGCCTGCGTATATTTGCTCGTTTATGTGATATCCTAGAAAAAAATTTGTGATGTTAGTCATATCTACGTATTCCTACTGCTTCTGTCAAGTCTGAAGCTTCTGAGAGTTACTATCTACTATTTTCGCTTGCTCTGCTTTAGTAGTCAGTGAATTACATTTTTCTTAATATATTTGGGAGAGAGAGTTATGAAAGCAAGAGTTTAAAACAATACTTGAATTGTTTATGTAAGAGCTGTTTGTAGTTGAGTTAATACTAAGTAGAAGATGAAGAAGAAGGCTAAAGTTGATTGAACGCCAGCCGTTGATAGAAGAATTTAAGAGGCTAATCAGGTACTTAAGAGTATTTTTAAAACCGATGCTTGTATGCGATCGCCTATAAAATCTAATGTCTAGTTTACATCATAATTTAATGTCATCATTACAATTCGGGCGGCTCAGGGTTTAAAGCCGGAAGCAGAGGAAATCGAGTTTCTGCGCCAGATTGCGGATCACTTGGGAGTCGTCCGATCGCAAGCTGAATTATTTGCCCCGATGCCACAACAAGTTGCCCAACTCTCAGAAGTGAATCAGGTATTAAATGTCAAAGTTCAGAAGCGGACAATGAAATCGGCAGTCGGCTAAGTTGTTTTACTTATATCGCTACGCCAACGGACGATCCCGACGCTTTCCGATCGCGGTTTTCATTTCGGTGAGCTAAAAAACCCGGTTTCTGAGCGTCGTAGTGCGTCCCTGTCGGGGCAGAAACCTCTCATCAAGAGGGTTTCTGAGCTTTTGCGTATCATCCTGTCTCTTTTTGCGGAACAGAAATCTTGCTGGTTCTCGAAAGGCGTAAACTTGATGCTCGCGCCATTTACAATGAGAACTGTTATCATTCGCAAATTAGCAATTCTCATGCAAGCGAACTCAGAAGCCACGCCGCCCCAAATTGATTTAGCTTTAATCGGCGCTGGGCCCCACGCCCTGACTCTTACTGCACACATATTAAAAAAACGCAAGAGCCTCCGGGATAAACTTTTAGCATTCGATCCGAGCGGCGAATGGCTGACTCAGTGGCGGAGGCAATTTGCAGCTTTAGAAATTGGGCATTTACGATCGCCCGCAGTGCACCACCCTGATCCCAACCCTTACGAATTGCGGAGGTTTGCCGAAAATCGCTCCTCGGAATTGTTTCCCCCCTACGATTTGCCCGGAAGTCGGTTATTTGAGGAATTTTGCTGCGACACAATAAAAAGGTGGCAATTGAGCGATCGAGTTATCAAAGCAAAAGTAACCCGCATTCAGCCGAAATCCGGCCGTTTCCACCTGTGGTTTGAAGACGGAAAAAGTGCGATCGCCCGCCGAGTAATCGTCGCCGCCGGCAGTGGAAAACCGCATTTACCAGCGTGGGCAAATCAAATTCAAACACAGCATCCCCCCGAAAGAATTCGCCACTCCCATCAAGTAGATTTGCGAAATTTGCAATTGCACGGAGAACAAATATTAATTGTCGGCGGCGGACTAACCAGCGGACATTTAGCAGTAGGAGCAATTGCCAGAGGATCCAAAGTCCTGTTAATGACTAGGCGCTATTTCCAAGAAAAACTATTTGATGCCGAACCCGGTTGGTTGGGGCCAAAATACCTCAAAGGATTCGCCGCCGAACCAGATTGCCATTCGCGTTGGGAAACCATTCAACAAGCCCGCAACGGTGGCTCGATGACACCTGAAATTATGACACAGTTGCGGAGGCTGTCCCACAGCGAACAACTGACATTTCACGAACAGTGCGAAGTTGTTGGCGTGCGGTGGGAAAATAACAGATGGACGGTTGACTGCAGCAGTGGGGAGACGTTATTTGTCGATCGAATTTGGCTAGCAACCGGCACCAAACTAGACATTGCAGCCGAACCAATGTTCAAAGAAATGCTAGAAACGCATCCCATTGAAATAGTTAAAGGTTTGCCAGTCTTGGACAAACACCTGCGTTGGCCCGGATGCGAATTATTTTTGACTGGTGGTTTAGCGGCGCTGCAAGTCGGGCCAGTCGCCAGAAACCTTTCTGGGGCGAGAATGGCGTGCGATCGCATTGTACCGGCGATCGTCAAATCCAGCATTGCACTCTCGCCCGCAATAATTAGTTAGCAGTCATTAGTTCTCAGTGAGTAGTCATCAGTTATTAGTTAAGTTGTGGTACATTTAAATTACATATTTCGCTCGACCTGGGAGCAACGGTCAACACCTTGTTATATTATTTATTGACACACAATTTTAGGGCAAAGTGAGTTGATTAGCAACTTACTTTTTAATTGTGCGCTAATCATATAAAATTCAAAAAATCCTACTACAAACATTGGATTTCTTTACTGATTCCAATACCTGCGCCAGTGAAACAAATTCTCCCATAAATTCCGCGAAAAAGTATTTCTGCCCAAGCGCTGTGACTCCCAAACAGCAGCAGTTTGACCGTTAATTTCCGAAAAACTTGACCAAATATAAGGAAGTTGGGCGATCGCCTCAACCTTCATCCCGTGACGCACAGCCAAAGCGATCGCGTGAATCAACTCAGCAGCTTGCGGCCCCACAATGCTCGCTCCCAAAATCTCCCCGTTGCGACGCCCGACAATCTTACAAAAACCAGTTGTATCCCCGGACATTTGAGCTCTTTCAACATTCTTGAAATATTCCCGACAAACAATCAGATCGTCTCCAAAACGACGCCTTGCTTGCGCTTCAGTCAAGCCAACCCTCGCCAATTGCGGGTCAGAAAAAATCGCCCAAGGAATCCCGCGATAATCTATTTGAAACAGCGGCAAAAACAAAGCATTTTTCACAGCAACTGCAGCTTCGTAATTAGCGATGTGAGGGAACGGATAACCCCCAGCAACATCGCCGATCGCGTAAATGCGATGATTAGTTGTTTGCAGCTTTTCATTTAAAATCACCCCCCGATAGCTGAATTTAACCTTAGCCGCTTCGAGATTTAACGATGAAAAATTGTGCCCTCTACCCGCAGCCAGAAAAATCTCCTCAGCTTCGATCGCCCTTGGCCCAGCTTGAATCCACTTTTTACCCTCAATCACCCTAGCTTGAGTCACCTCAGTAGCAGTCAGAATCCGCACTCCTTCAGCTTCCATTCCAGCTTGCACCAAACCAGCCGCCTCCCGGTCTTCTTTAGCCAAAATGTGCGAACTTTTGACCACCAAAGTGACAGCAACCCCCAGGCGAGCAAAAGTTTGAGCCACTTCGACACCGCTGGGATCGGCACCGATTACAGCCAAACTTTTAGGCAACTGTGGAAGTTTGGCTAATTCCCCGACAGTTTCCGAAGTAAAAAAGCCAGCAGACGAAAGTCCTTCAATATTGGGAATCGCCGGCAGAGTTGGACAAGCTAGTAAATAACAGAGCGATCGCAATTTCCTACCGCCGACAACAAAAGCCAAATCCGGTTTCGCCACAAACTCGCCACTGCCAAAAATAACATCGACCCCGCGAGCAGCTAAAACGCCGAGAGAATCAATTTCTGACAAATTAGAAACAACATCATCTGCCCACTTGAGAACCCCGTCAAAGCGCAATTTGAGTGGCATGGAGGAATTGGCGACTTCCCAGCGAACTCCCAACTGCTGGCGGCTGATCTGCTGAGCAAAACGAGCAGCCTCCCTCAAAGTTTGGCTGTATCTCAAACCAAGGTCGATCGACTCTTTCCCCCCACTCGGCAAATCTTGGGAATTACTTAGCGGTTCCACCAAAGCAACGCGGGCCGGGAAATTAGTTGCAGTCAAAGCAGCATAACGTCCGGCCGGAGTTCCACCAATAATCACTAAATCATAGTCAAGCATAAATAAAGAAGTCAATCGATTTTAGATTTTAGATTTTAGATTTTAGATTTTAGAATTGAAGCATTGACCACGGATAAATACGTTCGGCAAGTTTCATCTGATACAGGTTTTTTATTTCGGGACGGATGAATCCGGGAGCTTGTATCCTGGATGCGGGAATTGTCAGTAGTCATTAGTCAGTAGTCATTAGTTAGTAGTTTAGGGCGATCGGCGCGCGGGGTCAGAAACCCGGTTTCTGCCTAGATACTTCGCTGTAAAACCCAAGATTTATCAGAGAAACCGGGTTTCTTGGGTAGGTGCGCTCGAACGACCAATAAAATCGGTTTGTCAACGGACAACTGACTACTGACTACTGACTAATGACTTCTTTAAGTCCAGCAATCAACCGCAGATTGTCCGCCCTTGAGCGCACAGCCACCCGAAAAAACCGATCGCCCAACTCAGGAAAACTCAAACAATCCCGAATCAAAATCCGGTGTCGTTCCAACAGACTTTTTTGAATAGAAGAAACCGACATCGACGACTCAACCAACAAGAAATTAGCCGCCCCGGCAATTGGCTGCAAACCCGGCAAATTAGCCAAACCCTCAAATAGCTCTCGGCGAGCAACAGGCAGCCAATCCCAAGTTTGCCGCTCAAAAACAGTATCTCGCACCACAGCAGCAGCAGCAGCAGCAGCCAAAGCATTTACAGGCCAAGGATCGCGCAGCAACTGCCAGCGGCGCAGAATATCGGGATGGGCGATCGCGCAGCCCAACCGCAGTCCCGGCAGAGAATAGAATTTAGTGAGCGATCGTAAAATCACCAAATTCGGAAACTCCTCAACAGCATCGATCAAAGTTTCCTGCTCAGAAGGCGGTAGAAAGTCCATAAAGGCCTCATCCACCACCACCATAGCTAACTGCTTCAAATAAGGCAAAATCGCCTCCCTACCAAACAGCAAACCCGTAGGATTGTGCGGGTTGTTCAGGAGCAAACCTCGTCGAGAGGGGGCATCGAGAGCAAGAGGAACCGGGAGACGCAAAGAAGGGGAGACAAGGGAACGATTAGAAACCGACAAATCATCCGTTACTAACCGGCTTCCAGCCTCCGCGTCCAACGATTTCAGATCCAACTGAGATGTTGCACCATGCTCAATTACTTGTTTAGGAACAGGCAAGATGCCTGTTCCACAAAATTCATCTCTTGTAGAATGGGCATCTTGCCCGTTCTTGACAATGGTGCAAGATTTAAGATCCAAAGGACAATTCAGCACCTGCGCGCCGAAAGCCGAAAGAGCCCGCGAGTAATCGCCAAAAGCCGGAGTCACCAAATAAGTCGCCTCCAGCTTCGACAAATCCCAAGCCGCCCAAGTCAACAATTCCGCCGAACCATTCCCCGGCAAAATCCAATCCCGGTCAACATTCAAAGCCTCACCCAAAGCAGTCCTGAGCTCCCCATAATCTGGGTCTGGGTAAGCCGTCAGACTGCTCAAGTGTGATTGAATCGCAGCCAGGGCCGACTCAGGAGGGCCCAAAGGACTGATACTCGCAGAAAAATCGACAATAGCAGAGGCAGGGCAGCCTGCCAGTGCGGCTGCCCAAGCTAAATTCCCACCGTGTACAGGTCTAATCAAGACTCAGTTCGCCAGCTATTCTGCGTTTTTCGGCGGTGCAACTCTGTCCTTAAACAACTTCCCTGCGGAAAATGCAGGAACTCTGGTTGCCGGGATTTCCATCTTGTCACCAGTTTTGGGATTGCGACCCTCGCGGGCCTTGCGTTCCCGCGACTCAAACGAGCCAAAACCGACCAGCGTCACCTTGTCGCCATCGGAGACAGCTTCCATGATTGCTTCGAGGGCGGCACTCAAAACAGCATCTGCCTGTTTTTTCGTCACGCTAGCCTTTTCCGCGACTGCATCAACCAATTCACCTTTGTTCATTGCGAACTCCTTCTGGATTTGCAAAATTACGTTAAACAGAGTTAGTTCAACTATTAGCTGTGAGTTATCAACTGGATTGAGGTGTGGATTGGGAGGTTTGGGTGGTTCCCGATTGCTCCCGTCCGCTTCCCCGAATCACAACTCCTGCTGAATACCAATTACCCTAGGATAATTGGTCAGAAAAGGAATTTTTGTTTCTAACTGCTGAAAACCCCACAGCATCTAATTTTCACTGCATTATTCTAAAGTCTTGCCGACCGTTATGGATCGGTGGAACCTTTAATTTATATGGAACTTGGTAATTTTTGTAATTAATCCCAAAATTTAGGTAAAAAAATACCACATTGGAGAGAAGATTTCTCGCCTCGGTGGATTTGAAAGCATAAAAAAAGAAGAAATAGAAAGAATAAAATGTAATTTGTCAAGGGCTAAAGGAAAAGTTTTTTCCTTCTTCCTTCTTTCTTTCCCCTCTTTCTTTCCCCGTGGGGCAGGGCTGTTTCATTCTCCCGAAACCCGCCAGGGACTGAAGTCCCTGTCTCATAGCTGAAGTCGTCTGAAGACGACTGAAAGAGTGATTGATAGTCCTTTTGCATAGGACTAATCAGTTCTTGAGTCCTCTTTGAGAGGACTTTCGCTTTGAGGCAGGGGTTTCAACCCCTGTCGGACTGTCGGACTCAGGGGAAAGAGCGTGGAAGGTTGAGAGCAATGCCTTCTTCCACCGACAGGGACTGAAGTCCCTGTCTCATAGCTGAAGTCGTCTGAAGACGACTGAAAGAGTGATTGATAGTCCTCTGCAAGAGGACTAATGAGTTCTTTAGTCCTCTTTTAGAGGACTTTCGCTTTGAGGCAGGGGTTTCAACCCCTGTCGGACTGTCGGACTGTCGGACTGTCCGACTCAGGGGAAAGAGCGTGGAAAGTTGACAGCAATGCCTTCTTCCACCGCCAGGGACTGAAGTCCCTGTCTCATAGCTGAAGTCGTCTGAAGACGACTGAAAGAGTGATTTATAGTCCTTTTGCATAGGACTAATGAGTTCTTTAGTCCTCTTTTAGAGGACTTTAGCTTTGAGGCAGGGACTTCAGTCCCTGTCGGACTGTCGGACTGTCGGACTGTCGGACTGTCCGACTCAGGGGAAAGAGCGTGGAAACTTGACAGCAATGCCTTCTTCCACCGCCAGGGACTGAAGTCCCTGTCTCATAGCTGAAGTCGGTTAAAACCGACTCAAATACTAATTTTTAGTCCTCTTTTAGAGGACTTTAGCTTTGAGGCAGGGACTTCAGTCCCTGTCGGACTGTCGGACTGTCGGACTGT
>NZ_JAUBOV010000013.1:50597-65941 GCF_036700405.1 Microcoleus sp. T3_D1 | reverse complement strand
CGGACTCAGGGGAAAAAGCGTGGAAAGTTGACAGCAATGCCTTCTTCCTTTGTTCCTACTGTCTCGGCTGCACGGGCTGACTGCGCTGCAACATTTGCCGCGCGTCGGGGCTGATGCTGTTTTGGTAGCCAAAGTTCGATCGATCGCTATCATCCAAAATCTGCGGAGTCAGCAATACAATCACTTCCGCCCGCTCGTTGATCTTATTAGTGCTCCTGAACAGCGAACCGATAATCGGCAAATCTCCTAAAATCGGAATCTTCGTCGCTGTAACCCGGTCTTGGTCGCGGATAATCCCCGATAAAATCAAAGTCTGACCGTCCCGCAGGCGAATTAGCCCCGACTGCAAAGAGCGCTCAGCCAGCAGGGTGATACTGTTATTTTCTCCTGCGCCAGTGCTCAGGGGTCGAGACGGGCCGATCGCACTGACGATTGGGTTGACTCGCAGAGAGACAAAACCGTTATCGTCGATGCGATCGATCGCCACTCCCAAGCGCAAACCTGCCTGACCTTTTTCTGCCGTCACCGTTCTGGTAGTTTGACCTGCTGTTGTCTGCGATTCCGATCGAATGTTAGTGATCACTTCTTCGGTGATATTCACATTCGCCGTTTCCCCTTCTTGGACAACTAAAGTCGGGTCAGTCAGGATTTTGGCATTCTGGGTGGTAATACTTGCTTGCAGGTTGGACAGAAAACGTCTTGGATATTGGAACAGCGGGAACTGACTAAAAAGCGCACTTCCCGAACCGGTCGCCGAGCCTGGCTCGTAATCCGTAATTCCAACTCGCGTGGGGTCATTAGTCACTGGGGCTGTCGGCTGGAGGAACACACCTTTGGTGGGGGGTAGACCTGGACCTAGAGATTGACCTGTCAACGGCACGATACGCCGACCGTTCGCATCGTAGAAAGTATCACCCCTGAATTCTTGGGGAATGTCTCGGTTCTCAATAATCGCTCGATTAGCGATGCCCCCAAGTGTAGTATTCCTGTCGGGCGGATTAATACCACCAAAATTGACGATCGCCGCCCCGCCGTCATTGACGAAGAAACTGTCATTAATCCCGAAAGAGAAGCTGGTGTTACTGGTGTTGTTTCCCGACAAGTTGATATCGATCACCTTGACGTTGACAGCCACTTGACGGCGGCGCAAATCTAGCTGTGTCAAGAAAGCCACAGCCATGTCAACTTTGCGCGGGTCGCCCACCAAAGTGATGGAATTGAGCCGAGAATCCGCCAGCACCGACAGTCCCCTCAGCAAGAGCGGCCCGGTGCCGTCCCTAGCGCCGATCGCCTTAATGTCGGGTTCCCTAATTTCCACATCCCGCGCCGCATTTCCCTGGCCCACGCTTTGAATAGTCACCCGAGTAATCGGCAGTTGAGTTTCCGCGCCTTGAGCGCTCAAAAAGTTAGCCGCATCCGTAGAGCGAACTTGATTGAGCCGCAGAGTCCGAATGATAATATTGCGCGAGTCGATCGGCAAGCTAGTCCCTACAAAAATTGTCCGCCCCTGGCGGTTAGCTTGCAGCCCGCTGAGCCGCAGCACGTAATTAAAGACATCTTGCACCGACTCATTTTCGATGTCCAAAGAAATCTTCGGCCCTTCATCAGAGCCGGAGGCTCCTGGCTGACCGGGCACTGCGGGCTGGCCCGGTTGAGCAGGGGCCCCGCCGCCTGTAAAAGCAATGTTCAAGCCTGCAGCGCGAGCCAGCAGAGCCAAAACGTCCCGGACTGGGGCATCCCGCAACACCAAGCGGGGGATGCGTTCTCCCGAACTCAGCTCAATATTTCCGACGCCAGGGGCGATGTTAGACACCGCGATATCTCCCAAGGGCGGCGCCACGGCCCGCGGCTGGAAAGGCGCTGCCTGATTTGTCTGGGATTGTATTTCGCTGGGGAGGGGGGGGCGATCGTTTCTGGTAACAGTAACTTCGGGATTTGGCAGCAGCACGCCTGGGTTTTGCGAGGTGCGGACTTGGGGAGCCGGCGGGGGAGCTGTTTGGCTCAGCGGCAGTCCCGGAGGCGGCGGAGGTGCTGTTTGGGCGGACTGTGCTGTACCCCCCTGTCCGGCAACGCTGAGGACGATGCTTTGGCCTTGTCCCGGAACAATTTGTCCGTTGGGAACTCCGTTGGTGCCGGCTACCACAACGCGGATGCTGTTAGCCTCTACCTGGCTGATTTCTACTGAAGAAATTCCCGGAGCGGGGTTATCTTGACGGAAGCTGTTGCCTTGTGGCAAGCGGAGCTGGGTGTTGATAATTGTGGCTTGGTAAGTATTGCCGTTATTGATGGCGAAAACTTGCGGGCGATCGCCCTTTTCTGTAGCCAGGACAATATTTACGCCATTATTGGCTTGACTTACTTGCACTCCTGTGACTTGAGTCGGCGCTGCCGAGACGGGGGCTTGCGCGATCAGAACTCCTGCAACGCTGCATAAGAGTCCTCCACTTAACCGTAGATGCTGTTTCACGTTCTCTCCTCAACTACAATTTGTATTTGTTGTTCGCAGTCTTTTGTCGCTAGCTGCTAAACTGACTAAAATATTCAAGGGTTCGAGCCTTTTTGAAGGAAGAATTTATGCCCTTTTCGATTTTCTATTTTCGATAGGGAATAACTGATGATATCAGGGTTAGAAGCTATCCTACAGCAATCCTCGCATCATTTGTGGATTTCTTACTCCCTCCCCTTTGTAAGGGGAGGGTTGGGGTGGGGTAAAAAATTTACGACTTCTACAAGGATTTCTATACAGTTCCATTACTTTGAGAAACTGGTATTAGAAGAAATTAGGTTTTAGAGCAAATTGTTGAGTGCCATATAAAAAATATTTTTGTGGCATTCATAATTTTTTGACTTCTACCTTCACCCTTCAAAATTCAACCTTCTGCCTTCTCCTTTCTTGTGAAAGAGCAAGTTGGGAACAATAGCTAATATCTATCCGCCCAACTACCGCTACTTAGCACCAGGATTCGGAGCCGGAGTTGGCGGTTTTTCTTCTTGCTTTAGCGGCAGCAGCGCGTGCAAGTCAAAAGCAGTTTTAATTTTAGTTGGCGGTTGCTCCACAGGAACTATTTTCCCTTTCAAAAAATCAACTTCAATTGGCTGATTTGATGCTAGCAATTCAGATTTCAAATTCCTAACTACCAACAGCGACTGCATCAACTCCAAGTTACGCATAAAATTGCGGGTTTGATCAAAAGTGCCTTCAAACTCTACCTTAAATTTTTTGCGTCTGAGCTTGCCAGCCAGGGACGCCCCGAAGGAGCTATCGGCCAGAATATCAGGGTCTGGAGCTCCCGGCGTGGCGGTTGCTGCTGCTGGGGGCATATCCGGCTCAAATTTGGTAATTTTAGCCTTGAGGTCATCTCCTTGCACGCCGGCGTTGATTCTATTAACGAGTTGGGTCATGTCAAGCAAAAGCGTGTTGGCGGTGGCGTCGCTGGCAAACATTGCCGTCACGTTGGCCCGGCGCTGTTTTGCTTCTTCTTGCTTGGCTTCTGCTTCTGCCTTTTTTTGAATTTGAGTTTGCAATTGCAGTTGCGTTTGCTCGCTTTCGCTAAGTTTTTGCTTGAATGCGTCGCTTTTTTGGAATTCGGGAAGTACGAACTGGTAGCCGAGGCCGCCGGCAATAACGAGTCCGAGAACTGCTATGCCGATTGCTTGGACTTGGGGGGTCAGCTTAATGCCGAATATTTCCTTAGCCCCTGTATCTTCTGCTTGTCCGCTAGGACCATACTCATTTGCTAATGTCATTGTTTTTTCACCTCTGGTTTTTGTGGTTCTAGCACTCCTTTTTCTTGAAGTGTTTCTATGCGTATTGCGAGCCCGTCTGCTTGCTTGCTTCGCAGCTCGGGGAGCAACTCGGAGGCCCCCGTCGGGCTGAGCGTCGTTTCAATTTTATATTCCACCACTTTCCGCAGTTTGGGAAGTTCTGTTACTCCTGCTGCACTTTGGTTCCGCAATTGTACTTGTGCCGGGTTGTCTTTTAAGGTCGCTGCTAGCAGTCGGGTGTCAGTATTGAGGAAGAAAGGAGAGCGCTGGACTAGCAACATAAAGTCGTTAACTTGAGCAAAGGTACTGGCTATCCCTGAAATTTGTACTTTTGCTGCCTGCTGCGGGACGACGGGCGGGGGGGGAGCGGCAGCCGGGGTAGGGCTGGCTGGGGACGGACTCGCCCCTGGGGACGGGCTGGCTGCGGGGGTGGCTGCGGGGGGAGGGGGTGCTGCTGCAACGGGGGAGGGACTTGGGTCGATTTGCTCGATTTTGGCAATTTGCACTCCGGCGGGAGTGCGGACACTCAGGTCTTGCAGCATCGCCGACCAAGGTTTAATCTGGTCGAATACTCCGGCTAATGCTTTGTATTCGGCGGTAACTTGGTCGGTTTCGGCGTTGATGGCTTTGATGGTGTTGGCTTGAGTGTTTAACTTGGCAAGTTCTTGGTCGATGGCTTCTTGTTTTTTGGCCAAGCTGGTATTTTCGTTAGTCGCCAACCACCAGGCGCCCATGACTGCGGCGTTGATGCCAAAGGCAAACAGCACTGCCCCATATATGGGCAGTTGGTCTTTTGCTCCACCGGAACTTTTTTTAGCTGGGCTTTTGGTCGCAACGGGTTTGTAGTCGGGACGGTCGTTGAGAAAATTAATATCTAGGCTGTACATGGCTTCACTCGATTTTATAGCAGAAGGAAGAAGGCAGAAGGCACAAGGTAGAAGGTAGTAGGTAGTAGGTAGAAGGTAGAAGGAAAAAGTCATCTACCGCTTATGTTTCAGCAATTAAGAAGGTTCTAACAGTCTTGGCTGTTGCTATAGATTTAAATTGGAAATTTTAGATTTTAGACAGAACCCAAGATTGCTGGTACAAGTGAAGGATTTATTTAGGGAAGAAAGAAACAACTTTCTGCCTTCTACTGAAGGAAGGGGCTGCTTCTACCTCTGATATATTCTACCTTTTACCTTCTACCTTCTACCTTCTATCTTCTACCTCCAATATTCTACCTTCTGCTTTCTGCCTTCTTCTTTTGGAAGGGGTTTTTACCTAAAATTCTCACCTCGGTTTTTCTCTCATCTAAAACTGTTAGGTCACATAACCTCCCTTAGTCCTAAACCTAGGGCGACTCCTAAACCTGCTCGCTGTTCTGGGGTAATTTCTTGGCTGATTTCGAGTCCTAGGGTTTCGATGGGATCGACTTGAGATGCGGGCAAGCTTAATCTTTGCATAAAAAATTCGTCTAGTTTGCCGATCGCAGCTCCCGGGCCTGCTAGCAGCAGTTGCGCTACTTCGAGTTCTTCGCTCTGATTGAGGTAAAAATCTACTGAGCGGCGCAGTTCGTCTGCTAGTTCTCCCAATACTTTTATCATCGCATTTGTTCCCGGATTGGCGTCTCCCGACGCGCCCATTGTATCTGTGACTGGCAGGGTCATGCCTTGCAGTTCGCTGGTGTCTCTGGTTGGCGGCAGGTTCATGGCTTGGTTGAGGGCGGTCTGGATTTGGTAGGTGCCGATCGGGATGGTACGGTTGAACTGAGGTATGCCGTCCACTACTATAGCTAACTCGGTGCTGTCAAATTCTATGGCGGTCAGAACTGCTGCTTCTTGGGAGGAAAATTGTTGCAGTTGGTCTTTGAGGGTGCGGATTAGGGCAAAACTGGTTACTTCTAGTACGTCTATAATCAGTCCGGCTTCTTTGAAGGTTTCGATGTATGTGTCGGTAACTTCTCTGCGGGTTGCTACTAACACGACTTGCACTTTTTCTACTCCGTCGTCATCTACAAATAGGCCTATTTTTTGATAGTCTACGTCGGCGTCTTCTCTGGGAAACGGCAAGTAAAGTCCTGCTTCTGCGTTCATGTAATCCCGCAGTTCTTCTTCGTTGAGCTCTGCGGGAACTGGGATGAGGCGGATGACGGCTTCGCGGCCGGGAATGGCTGTGGCTACTCGCTTGGCTTTGATTTTGTTTTCGGCGAGGACGGCTTTTATTAGTTCTGCCATTCCTGGCGGATCGACTATTTGTCCTTCTTGTACTATGTCTTCGGGAACTTCTATTGAGGCTAGGATGCCTAATTTTAATGCCTGACCTTTCTTTTCGAGCTGAATGATGTTGATGCGGTCTGGGGCTATTTCGATCCCGATTCCTGGCTGGCGTTGGGAAAGTAGACCTTTGAAAAAGTTAACCATGTGATTGGGTCGCCGGTAATTGCTATTTTTTTCTTTTGTAGTTGGCCAGCCTGATTCAGCGCGCAGGCCTGTTGGAGGGTTGGTTTCCAACTGCCGCCAGAGTGCTGTAATCTCGGTATCCCGCCGTAGCTACGCAGCTCAGTCTGTGTTGCGCGATCGCTAGTTCCGATTTTATGCTATCCAATTTACTTGACAATAGCTATTCTGGTGCGAATGTCAATAAATTCCAGCTCGATCGACCGAAAACCCGCCGATTCTGCACAAAAACCGACTATCTCGCTCCTGGGCCCAGGTACAAAACTCTGTTACTGACTCATCGCGCTTGATTCGGGCGAGCGCTTTTTTGTCTGACGGTTCCCATAACTCTCAAATTTTATTCTATGAAACGTAAATCTTGGCAACTTTTTGCTGTTTTTGGGCTGGTGGGGCTGCTGCTGGCTGCGGTGGTGAGTTGCAGCAAGCCGGCTGTTAATTCCCAGGCAAATAATACGCAGGAAATCGAGTTCTGGACTATGCAGCTTCAACCTCAGTTTACTGAGTATTTCAACAAGACGATCGCCGGTTTTGAAGCCCAAAATCCGGGGGTGAAGGTGCGCTGGGTGGACGTTCCTTGGTCGGCGATGGAAAGCAAGATTTTGGGGGCTGTTTCGGCGAAAACTGCGCCGGATGTGGTTAACCTAAATCCCGATTTTGCTTCGCTGTTGGCGGGGCGCAATGCTTGGCTGGATTTGGATTCTCGAATTCCGCAGCAAGTTCGCGAGCTCTATCTCCCAAATATCTGGAAAGCTAGTGTACTCGACGGCAAGACTTTTGGCATTCCTTGGTATCTCACGACTGGGGTGACAATTTACAATACGGAGTTGTTAAAGAAGGCTGGAATTGCTAAGCCTCCTGCTACTTATGCCGAGTTGGCAACTGTTGCGAAGCAGGTGAAGGAGAAGACTGGTAAGTTTGCTTTTTTTGTGACTTTTGTGCCGGAAGATTCGGCGGAGGTTTTGCAATCTTTCGTGCAGATGGGTGTGCCTTTGGTTGATGCGAAAGGTAAGGCTGCTTTTAATACTGCTAAGGGCAAAGCTGTTTTTCAGTATTGGGTGGATTTGTACAAGAACGGACTTTTGCCACAGGATGTTTTGGTGCAGGGACATCGCAGGGCGATCGAGCTTTATCAAGCTGGGGAAACTACTTTTTTAGCTTCCGGGCCTCAGTTTTTGAAGGCTATTGCTGAGAATGCGCCGAGTATTGGTGCTGTTTCGGCTGCTGCGCCTCAAATTACGGGGGAAACAGGCAAGAAGACTGTGGCGGTGATGAATTTGGTTGTGCCCCGCGACAGCAAGCGCCCTGATGATGCTGTTAAGTTTGCTTTGTACGTGACTAATTCTCAAAATCAGTTGGCTTTTGCTAAGGCTGCTAATGTTTTGCCTTCTACGGTTGAGGCTTTGCAGGACGATTATTTTAAGACAGTTTCTGCTGATGCTCTTGCTGCCGATCGAGCTCGCGTTGTTAGTGCTTCTGGGTTGAGTTCCGCCGAGCTATTGATTCCGCCTTTGAAGGATGTTAAGAAGCTGCAAAAGGCGATTTATGACAATTTGCAGGCGGCAATGTTGGATGAAAAGTCGGTAGATCAAGCTGTGGCTGAGGCGGCTAAGGCTTGGGATCAAAGGTAGTTTTTAATTGAAGCTGGGGCGGGATTTTTTTTGATCTCGCCCCTTGCTTTTTTTTGCTACTTGACGTATTATTAAAGAATGGGAATCTGTGTCGCCATATATAGGCATATATTAGCTTTTAAGTTATTATCATAATTAAGTTCGTAGTCACGAGTCAGGACATTAGTCGTTAAAGATTAGGACTAATGTCCTGACGACGAACCTAAAAATTGCTATAAGTCCTGTACCTATTAAAACAACTAAGGACAATGTTTGTCGCTCCGGGCGATCGCACCTGCATATAAGTTACCATTAAAGTACGTAATAACTCCGACGCTTAAGTAGGAGACAAATATGCAAATTAAAAGCAACAACGTAATGGGAAAAGTTTTTGCCACTCTGACAATCACTAATCGAGCCGACCAAATTCGGGCAGAAGATGGGACAATTTCACTAGACCAAATTCGCTCGATCACCCTCAAAAATGTATTGGTAGATACGGGAGCAACTACGTTGTGTCTGCCGCCAGATGCGATCGCCCAACTGGGACTGAAACTCCTGAAAGAAGTGGACGTAGCAACCGCAATGGGTATTGGTAAAGCCCAAATTTTTCGAGATGCTACCATATCGATGTTCGATCGGGAAGGAACTTTCGAGTGCTTGGAGTTACCGGGAGGTAAAGATGCGCTTTTGGGCGTGATACCTTTAGAAGCATTGGGATTAGAAATAGACTTGCAAAAACAAATTTTGAAGCCTTTGCCTATCAGTCCAACTGAAACATATTTGACGATTTTGTAGGAAATTCATTTTTTGAGGCAATTGTCCTTGACAAGAGCGATCGCCCCTCTCAAAAAATCAATTTATTTATCCCGTGCGAGCCTCTTTCTGAATGCAGCTTGATTGATGATTTGTAGGAATATAGCCTGAATTCCTCAAATATTCATAAATTTGACTTGTGTTAAAATCAAAGCTCAGATCGGAATAGGAGAAAATTCTTATGCCAGCGATGACACTCAAAGATTTAAACCAAGTTCAAACCCTTTTTTCCGAAGCGGGTTTAGATTACCAAATTGAACTAGAAGACGGGAGACTTTCAATTGTGGGGCCATCAGACATCGTATCCAGTGAAATCAGCAGTATTTTGATTCGCTTGCTGGGTAACTGGGTTTATCCCCGTCGCTTGGGGAGAGTCTTTGACTCCGCAGGCGGTTTCATCATGCCGGATACGAATGTGAAAGCACCGGATGTTTCTTTTGTGCGCGCCGCCCGCTTGCGCCAAAGTCCGCGTTATTTTGGAGAACTTGTCCCCGATTTGGTGGTTGAGATTAAATCTCAGAGCGATCGCATTAAGCCTATAGAAACCAAGGTTTTGAAGTTTATAGAACTGGGTGCGATCGTTGGAATTCTGATCGATCCTGATGAAGAAACAGTGACTATTTATCGCTCTACAGGTGAACCGACTGTTTTAGGAAATGGCGATATCTTAACAGTAGCAGAACTTTTTCCCGGTTGGGAATTGCCCGTTTCGGAATTGTGGCCTCCTATCTTTACTGAGGAAGAAACACAATTCTGATGCGTTTAAGCTTGGGATTGTTGTTGTTGCAGAAAATAGCCGACGAGATAAAGGGAACCGCAAAGGATTGTTAGGTTGTCACCTGTAACAGCAGCATCTAAAGCTGTTGTTAAGTCGGGGAAGGCTTGACAGAGTGTTAATTCGGGACAGATAATTTGAGCTAGGGTGGCTAATTCTGCGGGTGATGATGAGTTGTGATCGGGTACGGGTACTAGGTAAAGTCGATCGCCCTTTTTGAGTAATGCTTTCAAAATATCATCGCAGTCTTTAGTCGCAAGAATGCCGATTACCCAGTTAATCGGTGACGGGTGATTGTTCAGGCGATCGACATATTCACGCAGGGCGATAGCGGCGGCGGGGTTGTGCGCGCCGTCAATTAATATATTGCGGCTTTTCCAAGTTGTCTGCTGGAGTCTTCCGGGCCATTGGGTTTTGGCGATACCGTTTTCGATCGCGGTTGGGGAAATTTGCCATCCTTGGTTTTGGAGAGTTTGCAAAGTTGCGATCGCAATTGCTGAATTCATTAGTTGAATTTTTCCCAGCAGCGGCAATTGATATTTTATTTTAACCGCATTTTGATTTAACTGATATTCTGCGAATCCTTGTCCTAAATCTATTGCTGGTTTTACCCAAGTTGCCGGACAGTCTAATTCTTGAATGCGTTTTTCTACTACTATTCTAGCTGATTCTGGCAATTCTCCGATAACTGCCGGACATTTTGCTTTAAGAATTCCCGCTTTTTCCCCAGCAATATCTGCCACGGTGGGGCCGAGTATTTGCCAGTGTTCGAGACTGATAGAAGTAATGACGCTAGCGAGAGGTGTTTCGCAAACGTTAGTCGCGTCTAATCTACCGCCCAATCCAGTTTCTATCACTGCAATATCTGCTTTTTGTTCGGCGAAATACAGCCAAGCTGCGGCGGTGATTATTTCAAATTGAGTGGGAGTTTCGGTGTTGTTTTCGGTGGCGGCAACAACTCGTTCTAGACACTGTTGCAATTCTGTTGGGGAAATCGGTTTTTGGTTGATGCAAATTCTTTCTGTCCAATCGATTAAGTGCGGGGATGTGTAGCGCCCAACTCGATAGCCTGCTTCTGTGAGTACGGAAGAGAGATAAGCGCAAACGGAACCTTTGCCATTAGTGCCGGCAATGTGGATAATGGGTATTTGTTTGTGGGGATTGTCTAGTTTTTGGAGAAGTTGGTGAATTCTTTTTAGGCCGAGGTGTACGCCGAAGTGTTGGTAAGATTGGAGGATGGATTCTGCATTCATTGAGGATGATAAGTTCTGTTTGTGTGTGAATTATATTTTTTTTATTAACCGCAGAGGGCGCAGAGGGCGCAGAGTGAGAGAAGAAAGAGATAGATATCTAAGAAAAGAGAGGTTTATAATTGATTTATTGTATTTATTGCGGATGAAAAAAGGTGGCTTTGGATATTATTTCTCTGTTTTCGGGTTGTGGGGGGTTGGATTTGGGTTTTCGCTTGGCTGGCTTTAATGCTGTTTGGGCGAATGAATATGATAAGTCTATTTGGGATACATATAATTTCAATCATCCTGAAACTATTTTAGATCGCAGAGATATCAGAAAAATCAAATCTGATGAAATTCCCAACTGTATTGGGATAATCGGCGGCCCTCCTTGTCAAAGTTGGAGTGAAGCCGGGGCGAAACGGGGGATTGATGACAGTCGGGGTCAACTTTTCTGGGAGTATATCAGAATTGTGCGGGACAAGCAGCCTTTGTTTTTTTTAGCTGAGAATGTTAGCGGAATCTTAGCTCCCAGAAACAAGGATGCTTTCACTTATATATTATCGCAGTTTGAGGAAATCGGGTATCGGGTTTCGTACAAGTTGTTAAATGCTAAAAATTTTGGTGTTCCGCAAGATAGGCAAAGGGTGATTGTTGTTGGTTATCGGGAAACTCTGGGTTTGGGTTTTGAGTTTCCCGAACCGGGAACCGAGGTTTTGACGCTGAAAGATGCAATTTTTGATTTGCAGGCCGCCCCTATGTCAGTTAAGGCTAAATTAGATAATTATCACGATTCTGTCCCAAATCACGAATGTGCGGATTTGGGGTTTTCGAGCATTTATATGTCGCGCAATCGAGTTAGAAGTTGGTCAGAACCTTCTTTTACAATTCAGGCAAGCGGCAGACACGCGCCTCTGCATCCTCAAGCTAGTAAAATGATTTTGGTTGGCAAAGACAAACGCATTTTTGACCCCAATTCGCCTCTGCCTTACCGTCGGCTTTCTGTGCGAGAGTGCGCGAGAGTTCAGACTTTCCCGGATGACTTTATTTTTAAGTACAAATATATTGCGGATGGATACAAAATGGTCGGCAATGCTGTTCCTGTGAATTTGGCGAGGATGTTGGCGAATAAAATATTTGCGGATATTTCGCACTTGTAGCATGGAAAGTTTTGTAGGGGCGGGTTCGCCGAAATATTTGATAATTACCGACAAATTATATAAACCCGCCCCGTCCATACTAGCGGACATGATATTACAAATCATCTAAAGTAAAATTGCGGGGATTTTTGAGGATAAAGGTTTGATTTTCTTTGATTAAATCTCCCGTACAGAGGAAAGGCAAGCGTTCTTGATAAGCTTTGATTGCGAGGATGTAATCTTTGTCTGCAAGTGAGGTTTGAATTTTCCGCAGTTTGTCGGCAATGACACCTAAAAACGTAATTTCGCCGCTTAATTTGTCGGCATTGGGAGTTTGAATTTGCATCACGACTCCCTGAATGGTTGTATTGGGAATTCCGGTAATTAAGTCGGCTAAAATTTCTATTTGAGAGCGATTCTCGATGAGCTCCAATGTCTCTAGCATCAAGTTCATTGACACGGGAAAGTCGGGAAGCTTGCAATTTAAAGGTAGAACTATTTGAGGAGTTTCTGGGTTGAGATTGCCGCTTGTCCAAATAATAGCCCGATCGCCTATTTTTTGCGCTTGTTTCCAACCTTGGGATTCTAAGTAGTAGCTGATTCGATCCGGTTCGAGATTTTTGAGCAATTCAATATCTTTAATTGTGACATTCATATTTGTCTCCCGGTTGCAATCCGCTGCATGATAGTTGTCAGACTCTGGGCCGAAAATATATTTGTTCTGGGTATTGAAATAGTGATGGTTTCTTGATTGTCAGTAGGTGCGGCACCTTCTAATGATAGCCAATAAGCGCAGCGTTTTAAGCAGAGTTCCGCTTCTGTTTGTTGCAGCCAGTCATTGACTCTATCGGGAACAATGACCACAATTATAATTCTAGGAGGATAGGCATTGCTTGTGCTCAATTCTTCGTAGTTTTTAATGTTCAGGGGATAGCGAAGGCTGTTTTCGTTGAGGATATCTCTTGAAGTACATTTGACTTGAAGGTAAAGAATGGGAAAGTTTGGTAAACCTGCTTCTGCGATTCCCGTGATAATTAGGTCTACACCCAGTTGGTCTAGAGGAGTAGTTGTTCGCTGGCAGATGCACCCGGCTGCTGAAGCCACGGCGTAAATGTAAGCATAGCTGAATTCTTCTTTTTGGGTGTTGATATCCATTAAAATGCTACTGCAATTTTGTTGCCATAAAGTAATGATATAACACCAAATCGGGTTATAAAACCCTGTTATGTAAAGTTACGGTGCGTGACTCAAGATGCCTTCCACACAAGCCCAAATCTATTCACAGTCACGCACCATACATCGCTTTGAAAGCAGATTAACCATCGCCCTAGCCGTAAATTCGATCGAGCTTCAAGAAGGTTTGTAACAGCACGTTTGCTCCCTGAGTGCACTGTTCTGGGGATGTATATTCGTCTTCTGCATGGCTGATGCCGCCGCGAGAAGCCACGAAAATCATCCCCATATCCGCAAACCGTCCGATTTCTTGGGCGTCGTGTCCGGCGCGGCTGATTAAATGCGTGCAACTCAAGCTTAATTCCCGGCAAACTTCGGCAATCGCATTTTGAATCTTTGCTGCTGCTAGGGTTGGCAATACGTGCAGCATTTCAATCATTTCAACTTCGGTTTTGGTGTTAAGCGCGATCGCCCTAAACTCTTGTTTCATTTTAACTAACAATTCTGCCAAATGAGTTTGAGATATATCGCGCAAGTCGATTTTAAAATCTACTTTTCCCGGTACAATATTTGTAGCATTCGGCGACAGGTTTAAGTAACCTACCGTTGCTACTTGTTCTCCCGGTGTTTCTACTCCCAACTTGTTGACTGCTAGCACCATTTGTGCGGCGGCTACTAGCGCATCTTTGCGATCGCGCATCGGCGTCGAACCGGCATGATTCGGGCGGCCAGTTACCGTCACTGCATAGCGGTACTGTCCGACAATGCCTTGAACTATGCCGATTTCATCGCCGGTACTTTCCAAAACGCCTCCTTGTTCGACGTGGAGTTCTACAAATGCTGCTATTTCTTGGGGATGGCGTTTTGCTTGTGCAATTTTTGACCAATCTCCGCCAATTTGTGCTAAACAAGTTTCAATGGAAGTACCGTCGCTGCGTCGGTAATATGCCGCATCGCTGACTGTATTTCCGGCCATCGCTTTGCAGCCGATAACGGTGTTTTCTTCGTCGGTAAATACGATCGTCTCGATCGGATGTTCCAAGCATAGGTTATTTTCGTGCAGTACCCGCACCACTTCAATTCCCGCCAAAACTCCCAAAACTCCGTCGTAATGGCCGCCCACGGCCACGGTATCGATGTGAGAACCTGTGGCTAGGGCCGCACACTCGCGCTTTCCGGGATACCGCCCGATCATGTTTCCCGCCGCATCAATGCGAACCGTCATCCCTGCTTCTACCATCCAAGATTCCACGAGTTGGCGGGCCAGCAAATCTGCTTTGGTAAATGCTACCCGACTCACGCCTCCTCCTGGTAGTTTGCCGATTTGGGCGAGTTGGGCGATGCTGCGGTTGAGGCGCGGGCCGTTGACTGCAAGTGTTAATGTAAGTGTCATTTAAAGTTCTTTTATTGATTGATGTAACTAATTGCTGTATACTGCATTCAATAGCATTTAAATCGGCGACATAATGTAGCCTTGTTTACAAAAGTCGAGCGGTTTGACAGTGCCAGGAATAAGGTGCTCTTCGGCATTGGTGTCAACTTAATGTCAAAGGTAATACGAGTCTACCGTCTGAGTTTACAGTCTTCCCGATCCCCCCTAGCCCCCTTCTCAAGGGGGGGACAAGAGAATTCTTTCGTCCCCCTTCTTTCCCCCCTTGGGGTAGGGGGGGGGTGGGGGATGAGCGGGGGATCGAGACTTCGATAAAAACGAGATATACAGAGAATTTTAGTCTTAAGTTGACACCAATGGCTCTTGGGCGCACCCTACAAAGTGAGTTTGTGCATCAGTCTTAAGTAGGAAAAAACACAATTTTTTATCGGGTGTATGTGATGAATCAAACAGCAATTGCAGTCAAACGAGTTTTCATTTGCGGTTCTGCCCTACGGGGTCAGCCGGACAACAGCAACCTCGGAGATGCGAAGTTTATTAGAGAAGCAAAAACTCGCCCGATTTACCGCTTGCATTCGGCAGAAAATGGCTGGCATCCTGCTATTTATGAAGTGGCTGCAGACGGTGTATCAATTCCGGGCGAAGTGTACGAATTAACTCAAGAGCAATTTGAACAGCTTGCAGGGGGGGAACCGCCGCATATGTATCCGTCGGATGTGGTTTTGGATGATGGAGAAGTGTTGACGGCTTTCTTGTACCCGCAGGAGTTGGTTCAGAAGTATGAATGGGAAGATATTTCCGATCGAGGTGGGTGGGCCGCTTATAAAGCCAGTACAGGGCAAAATTAATCCTTTCCGCTGGCTTGTTTGGGCGGGCGAGACGCCCACCCCACAAAAAAATTCATTTCTTGTGGAACAGGCCGGAAAGCCTGTTTGTTTGGGCGGGCGAGACGCCCACCCCACAAAAAAATTCATTTCTTGTGGAACAGGCCGGAAAGCCTGTTTGTTTG
>NZ_JAUBOV010000013.1:41891-50497 GCF_036700405.1 Microcoleus sp. T3_D1 | reverse complement strand
GGCGGGCGAGACGCCCACCCCACAAAAAAATTCATTTCTTGTGGAACAGGCCGGAAAGCCTGTTCTTGAAAATGCTACGGCTTGTGATATTCGTGCCAGTGTCGGGCAATATCGATGCGGCGGCACAGCCACACGTTTTCGTGCTGCTGCACGTAATCCAAAAAACGCCCCAAAGCCGCCGCCCGCCCGGGCCTCCCCGCCAAACGGCAGTGCAGCCCCACACTCATCATCTTGGGCGCTGTCTCGCCCTCGGAGTAGAGTAAGTCGAAGGCATCCCGCAGGTAAGCAAAAAACTGATCGCCGGAATTAAACCCCTGACTTGTGGCAAACCTCATATCGTTGTTGTCGAGGGTATAGGGAATTACCAAGTGGGGCCTGTTGCACTCGTACACCCAGTAAGGCAAATCATCCGCGTAGCTGTCGGCATCGTAGAGAAAGCCGCCTTCCTCCACTACTAGCTTGCGAGTATGGGGGCTCGTGCGCCCGGTATACCAGCCGAGGGGACGGCTGCCGGTAACTTGCGTGTGAATGTCGATCGCCCTTTGCAAGTGCTCCCGTTCCGCTTCTTCTCCAAAATACTTATAATCGATCCAGCGGTAGCCGTGGCTGGCAATTTCCCAATCCGCTTCTAACATCGCTGCTACTGCTTCTGGATGCCTTTCTAAGGCCATCGCTACCCCGTACACTGTGACCGGTATTCCCCTGGAAACAAACATCCGGTGCAGCCGCCAAAAACCGGCTCTACTGCCGTATTCGTAACAGGATTCCATGTTCATGTGGCGCAGTCCCGATAGGGGGACGGCCCCGACAATTTCTGAGAGAAATGTTTCGGAAGACGCATCTCCGTGCAGGATGCAGGTTTCTCCGCCTTCTTCGTAATTAATTACAAATTGTACGGCTACGCGCGATCGATTTGGCCATTTAGGATCGGGGGGATTTTGCCCGTAACCGATTAATTCTCGCGGATAATTTGCTGGCATAAGTAGAAGGAAGTTCGGCAACGGATTCGCTCGACGGATTTAACGGATGTAACGGAGATCGGGAATCAGGAAGAGGGAAAATGCAATAATTGACGTTTTTGCTGTGGCGATCGGGAAAGGTGATTTTTTTTAATTGTACGATCGCACTTATTTTAACTTATAGCAGATTCCACGTTTATGAAGAACACCCAGATCGATCTCTCCCCGCCGTAGGGACACGGTACTGCCGTGTCCCTACTTCATAAACCTGGCAGATGCTGTATCTATCTTGCCGCGTTCCTGTTCTATTTCCTGAATTTCTTTAATTACCCGCGCTTTGCTGGCGATTAAATGTTCTTTAATTGCTCGCTCTGCGGCGGCTGCATTTTGTTCGATTACAGCTTGATAAATGCGGCGGTGTTCGCTGCGGATTTCCAATACTCCCGGATTGTATTCCATTGTGCGCAGCCGCACTAAGATCATTTTGTCAAACACCTGATCTAACAGAGTTACCAACCAAGAATTAGCGGAACTTTGCGCTAGCAAGCGGTGAAATTGGTAATCTGCGTACAGCAATTGATAGTTTGTCAGTTCGCCCGAGCGCGCGGGCGTGTTATTTTCTGCTTGAGTGACGATCGATTCTAGTTGTTTTAATTGAGTCGGTGTCGCATTTTGACTCGCCCCGGCGGCCGATAATTGTTCCAAAGCAATGCGGCAATCGTAAAGATCCTCCGCATCGGCGATCGACAGCGTAGCGACGCGCAATCCGTGATGCGGATCTGCCGTCACTAAATTCTCTCGCTGCAGTTGGCACAAAGCTTCTCTCACCGGAGTTCGGCTGACGTTTAGCATTTGAGCAAGTTGAGTTTCGATCAAGCGTTCTCCGCCTGCTAATTCCCCCGACAGGATAGCAGTTCGGAGAGCTTGGTAAGTTTGTTCGTGGAGGGATTGAGTGCGGCGAATCGCGCGAAATGACAAAGCCAAAATCAGTTATCCTTTAGTTAAAAGTAGAGTTAGTTTACTATTGTTAAAAATTGTTGATTCAGCCTTATCTCTCAGATTTTTATGTTAGATAATCAGGAGGTTTTGGCTGACTCATTATTAATGATACAGCACATTGACGCTGATGTAGCAGGTAGGTATAGATTGCAGGTGATATTTTTGGGGACGCGCGGCTTTGGCCGCAGGTGTCAACAACCACGCGCTTGGACGCAGTACGGCAGGGGTTTAAACAAGAGCCTGATAGAAGACATTCCGTTTTAAATGAGTAATGTTAATAGAGGGCTATTTGTGGGGTGGGGGCGGGTTTATTTTACCTGTTTGTACTATTTAAGGCTATTGGTGAACCCGCCCCTACAGGTCATGGGAATGGTGCAATATTTCGGTTAAGATTTACCCAATAACACCACGATCGTCAATCCTGTAGGGGCGGGTTCACCTACAGTTTTAAATGGCGCAGACAATCTAAATAAACCCGCCCCCACCCCTTGGTTAAAAGCTAAACTGAGTGCGGAGATTTCCCACAAATACAGTCGGGTTGCCATCAAAGTTGTTGGCATTAAAGATAGCATAAAATGCCGGGACGATCGCAATATTATTAGTAAGCGGGTAGTAGTACGAACCCTCTACCTCGTACTGAGTTCCTCCATTTCCCCCGCCGGAGAGCAAAAATCTGCGGCCCGATATGTAATCGTGGGGAATCACAAATGAAAGCACGCCCAGCGCCCCCTTTTTTCCCAAATCGGGAAATCCCATGCCGACTTGCAAAGACTGTACCTTAATATCTCCGCCAGAGCGATCGCGATTTACCGGATTTACCTCAAGTTGTCCGTAGGAATAGCGCCCGAACAAACCGAAATTCCGGCTCAGCAACCAATCAAAATTGACCACAAAAGTATCGGCGCCGGAGTCTCTAACTCTGCCCCCGAAACCGTCATCTGCATAGCCGTAAGGCAGCGGTTCGCCCACTGCGCCGCCGATGAATCCGTTATAAGGTTTGAGGCTCGATCGCGCGTAAAGCAGCCGCAGATTGAAAGAGTTGCTGGGGGCGTATTCCAACTGCGCTGTCATCGTGTTTGTACTGTTGAACAAACCATCGCTGGGATTGCTAGCCGTATTGAATACCGCAGGATTCAAAAATTCGGTATTTTCAGCCATATAAGCAGCCGTAAACCTGAGCGGTTTGGCAACTTGCCAAGTGACAGCAGCGCCCGATCCGCGATCGACTGCATTTAACAGCGTACTTCCGTTCGAGTTAAAACTCGTGGCTCCCCTCAGAAAGAACGTGAAGCGATTGCCGTCAAAATACCGATAATAATTCAATCGCGGCCCGATGGAAACTTGCACTTTATCTCCCACCGGAAACGTGTAAGACATCTCGCGAATTCCCACAGTATTAGCCGTGGGTACGCCAGTTTGATCTAAAAACGGCGTTCCCCAAGTGTTGTAAAAACCCGCCGATACCAGTTCGTTTGCGGGTGAGTTGCCGTTGCCGACAACTAACTGAGTCACCAGCGAATCTTTGCCTGTAAACGAAGTATTAAGCGTCAAGAAAGCGTAGGAGCTAAAAGTAGTTTCTGGTTGCCCCCGCTCAACGCGAGTCGGTCGGTTGTTGGCATCGCGAGTTGGGGGAGCAAAGGGGCTGTTTGGGGCGGTGCGGCTGCGTTCTGCGGTGATATCGCCTGTGGGAAATGCTGATGTCAGGTTGAACCAAACCGTAGCATTCAGTTTCGTTGTGGTCGAAAATTGATTCGATTCTAGCTCCGCCGTGCGGGCTTCTAATACATCGATTCTACCGCGCAGCGTTGCTAGTTCTGCCGCAAATTCTTCTTGCAGTTTTTGGAGTTTTTGTAAATCTTCTTTTTTGACTAAATTCGAGGTTCCTGCTGTTACCAACTCCGCAACTTTATCGAGACACGCATTCAAACCGGCGGCGAATTCGTAGCGTGTCATGGCTCGATTTCCGCGATAGGTGCCGTCGGGATATCCTGCTATGCAGCCGTAGCGCTCAACTAAGGATTGCAGTGCTTGAAATGCCCAATCTGTAGGCTTGACATCGCTGAGTTGGGAAACTGAGGTGACTTGCTCTATTTCGGCAGCATCGTTTATTTCCAGGCTGTCTGTTTGTTGGATGTCGGCGATAGTTGCCGGATTTTCCGGCGTTTGAATTGACTCGGCTAATTCGTTCGATTCGCTGGATGCTTGGGCTGCTGTTTCTGTCTGCTTTATTTCGCTATTTTGAGGAATTTCGGCAATTTGTTCGCTGTCGGTCGCGACGGAAATATTCTCAGCTTGCGCCACTTTTTCGACTTCGATATCAGCGGTTGTTTCTGGTTTTTCCGCAGAATTTATCTGTGTGTCAATTGGTGCGACAGGCAATTCTGCTACAGGTAATTCTGCTGTCGGGGCTGTTGCTTCCTCGGTTTCTGAAACGGAAGTTTCCGCCGCATAAATTCCAGGAGAATGCAGCAGATTAATACAAAAAAAGGCTGGCGTTGCTGTCAGCACAATTTGGAAAAACAAAAATTTAGACATTATCCTCACACCGTAATTTTTTAGTCCATGCAGGCGGACTTTGTTTGACAAGGAGCGGTTTTAACCGAACAATCTCGGACAACGGCAAAATACATCAGATACGACATTTATGAAGTAAACCCCACATCGTTAGCTCTCTGTAGGGACACTTCAAGATCCCTTCTTCGTGTCAACTTAACGTCAAACCCAGTCAGAGACTGCTGTTTGACTATTAAATCTAGATCCCCTCTAGGGCGTGTTTTCAAACTCTAAGATCCCCCCCAGCCCCCCTTCTTAAGGGGGGAGCAAGAGTTTTAAAGTCCCCCTTAAGAAGGGGGATTTAGGGGGATCTGGACTGGGTAAAAACGAGATTGAGCAAGGGTTTTAGGGTTAACTTGTCACCAATGAGCTGAGCCTAAGTCCCTACATTTCATCAACCTGGAATACGCTGTATTCGCTCTTTTAAGTCAGCGGTTTGCGATCGGCGGCAGGAGGTAAAGCCCGCTCTTCTTTCGGAGGCAAAAAGCTCTCATCAACTATCTTATTAACTGGGGGAGCTTCAATCTGTAAGACTTCTGCTACTTGTTTTGCTGTCGCTTCCAGACGAGCTGGATCGACTCCGCCCAAGCCAACTTTTTCAACTTCGGGAGTGATGTACAGCCTTTCTAAAGCAATTTGCAGGCGCCGCTTTTCCGCATTTTTGTCCATCAAGCTGTCTCCAGCTTTTACCACCGATTCCAATCCGGCTGTCGGATCTTTTAAGGTATCTTGGAGTCCTTTAAAATACGCTCTCAAAAATCCTTTTACTACTTCGGGATTCTGGTCTAAAAAGGCTTTTTTAACCACGATCGCATTTCCGTACAAATCTAAGCCGTTCTCAGTGTAGTAAAATACATTCATATCTTCCGGCTTTTTGCCTGCTTTTTCTAATGCAGGGATGATGGTTGTCGCAAAACCGCTCACTGCATCCACATCGCCTTTAATTAATAATGTTTCGCGCAGCTTCGGTTCCATTGTAATCCACTCTACCGAATCGGCTTGCACTCCGGTTTTTTGGGCGAATACCGGCCACAATTTGCGCGGTGCATCTCCTGCGGGAGCTCCTAGCTTTTTGCCGGCTAATCCTTTCGGATCTGCTATGTTGCTCGACTTGAGGGTGACAATTGAAAATGCCGATCGATTGTAAGGTACTGCAACTGCTACTACTGGATCGTTGGGATTTTTGGCGTTGAACTCCATCATCGAGTAAATATCGCCAAATCCAATCTCGAATTGGCCTGCTGCTACTTTAGTAATTGTATCAGAGGAACCGTAGCCCCGCTCGATTTTGACATCCAATCCTTCGGCGGGGAAATAGCCTTTGTCGATCGCCATTGTCAGCGGTGCGTTGTCGCCTTGCAGCAGCCAAGATGGATTGACTTTGATGGTGCGTTTCTGTGCGGTGTCGGCGGCTGTTGCTGTTGCAGTTGCTCCCCCTGATGCAGGGGTAGTTGCGGCATTCGGCTGCTGGGATTGGCAGCTACTCAGAATTAGTAGCGCTGCGATCGGCATTAGGGATAGCGATCGTCCTAACCACGTATTTTTCATGAAAAAAAACCTTGCTATTTGGACAACAAACCAAACCAAAAACCGATCGAGCGCACCAAAGGATCTCGCCCATCTCTGCGAATTTTGCCTCAAAGTTAAGCATCGATCGGGTTTCTTGTATACGGTATGCTCAAATTAATTGGCTGACTGTATACAGAAACACAGTTTTTAGTTTTTTGTCAAACCACAATCAAATAGACAAGTTGATATTTGCCCTAACTGTAATGTTGCGCTCGCTTACCCGATCGCTCGTCCAAAAGTTTGTATTTTCGGATACAGCAAAATTTCCAAATATCAAGAATAAATAGATATATAAATTTGGAAACCATTTGTGTATACAGGATACGGCGGAGTTTATACTAAAGAAAGGAGTTAGACTAACTGTGGTACAGCCTAAAATGCTAACAAATGCGATCGAAACGCAAGAACCGACTCTGTTGGAATTCGATCGAGTGGGTTTAGAGTATCGAGTTGACGGCCAACCGAGGCGAATTATTGACGAAATTTCGCTGTCGATCGCCCAAGGAGAATTTGTGTCCTTTGTGGGGCCCAGCGGCTGCGGTAAAACTTCGATTTTGAGGATGGTTTCCGGGCTGTCTCCAGCGCCGATCGGCGAAATTCGGATTCGCGACAAAAAGATTGCCAAACCGCTTAAAAATGTCGGCATTGCCTTTCAAAATCCCGTGCTTTTGCCTTGGCGAAATACCCTCGACAACGTACTTTTACCGCTGGAAGTAGTGCAGCCTTACAAGCGGGAATTTAAAGATCCTCAGCGGCGCGAAAAGTTCGTGCGCCAAGCCCAAGAATTGTTAGCTACCGTCGGATTGCAAGACTTTCAAAAACAGTTTCCCTGGCAATTATCGGGAGGAATGCGGCAGAGGGCTTCCCTGTGTCGGGGCTTGATTCACCAGCCGGAAATACTGCTGTTAGACGAACCTTTTGGGGCGTTAGATGCTTTCACCCGCGAGGAAATGTGGGTGATGCTGCAAGAGTTGTGGATGCGGGTGAAGTGCGTTTGCATCCTGATCACTCACGATTTGCGCGAGGCAGTTTTCTTATCGGATACTGTTTATGTAATGGGCCCGCGCCCGAGTTCTATCGTCTATAAAGTCAAAGTTAACCTGCCGCGTCCCACTAATCTAGATATGATCCTGTCGGATGACTTCAACCACATCGTAGCAGAACTGCGCCGCCACATTCACCGCAATTAAAAAACGAGAAAGCAATGGATAAGTTAGAGAAATTTGCTCGCTCAAAAACAGCAAGCATTGTGATGCCAATTGCTGCTACAATCTTGCTGTTCGTGCTGTGGGAAATTCTGGTATTGCTCTTAAAAATTCCCCCTTACAACTTGCCCGCACCTTCTGCAATTCTCGCCGCCACTTTAACTCAAAGCAAAGCACTGATCGAAAACTCGGGACAAACTTTGTTTACAACTTTAGCGGGTTTTTGCATAGCCATTGTAGCTGGCATAGTGCTGGGGTTTCTGATCGGGTATTCGCGGATTGCCTATGTAGTTCTGTACCCGCTATTAGTTGGGTTCAATACTGTACCGAAAGTCGCATTAGTGCCGCTGTTTGCGCTGTGGTTTGGCATCGGTACGGTGCCGGCAATTCTGACTGCTTTTTTGCTGGCATTTTTCCCGATCGCAGTTAACGTAGCTTTGGGATTGGATACAGTTGAACCCGAGATGAAAGATGTGATGCGATCGCTCGGTGCATCGCAAATCGAAATCTTCCAAAAAGTCGGGTTCCCCCACACCTTACCCTACGTTTTTGCATCCCTAAAAGTAGCAATTTCCCTCGCCTTTGTCGGCGCTGTAATTTCGGAAACAGTAGCATCCAACAAAGGCCTCGGCTACTTAATTGTCACCGCGAGTTCTAACTTTGACGTGCCTTTAGGTTTTGCAGGATTGATGGTTTTGGCTGTGATGGGAACCGTACTTTACAGCTTGTTTGCTGCTGCTGAGAAATACCTGATTTACTGGGCGCGCTGATGGGATGGATTCAACCAAACCCACTGCCGGAAATTGGGGTGCAAGTGGCCTAAAGGTTCTTCGTGCCCAGGCTGTTTGATGTCTTCTACAGGTACTGGCGCGGGGGATTTTTTGGTTAGTTGGCGATTGAAGAATGTCATAACTTTGCCTCCAAGATTGTTGTTTTTCTGGGAGGCACATGGAAACCTGTCACCATACCAGCTTTATTTGGTATGTCCGAATCTTTTTCTGTGCCTTATGATACTATTATAGAACTTTTTCGGCGGGAAGTATCCCCCGATCGGGTGATATTGACTTAGGCATGGGGCAAAGATTGAATTTTCTTGTGGGGTGGGCATCCTGCCCGCCAGTCAGCAACAGGCAAGATGCCTGTTCCACAGCAACAGGCAAGATGCCTGTTCCACAGCAACAGGCAAGATGCCTGTTCCACAGCAACAGGCAAGATGCCTGTTCCACAGCAACAGGCAAGATGCCTGTTCCACAGCAACAGGCAAGATGCCTGTTCCACAGCAACAGGCAAGATGCCTGTTCCACAGCAACAGGCAAGATGC
>NZ_JAUBOV010000013.1:34952-41791 GCF_036700405.1 Microcoleus sp. T3_D1 | reverse complement strand
TGTTCCACAGCAACAGGCAAGATGCCTGTTCCACAGCAACAGGCAAGATGCCTGTTCCACAGCAACAGGCAAGATGCCTGTTCCACAGCAACAGGCAAGATATTTGTTCCACAGCAACAGGCATCTTGCTTGTTCCACAGCAACAGGCATCTTGCTTGTTCCACAGCAACAGGCATCTTGCCTGTGAAGCAAAGATTGAATTTTCTTGTGGGGTGGGCATCCTGCCCGCCCGATTAATTTTGAATTGCCGACTCCAGGCGAAAGCGGGCTATTTCGCAAATTTCAGCTACAGCCTGCTGCATTTCTGTTTCCAGGGAATTGTCGAGGCGCTGTTTAAATGCTTCGATAATGCTGGTTTTAGTGTGTTTTTTCACCGCCGCAATGAAGGGGAAACCGAATTTTTCGCGGTACGATCGATTCAGGAATTGAAAGCGATCGAACTCTTCAACAGAAAGTTTATCCAAACCCGCACCGGCTTGTTCGCTAACCGATGCTTCCGCCATTTTTGCTTTGCTTCCTAAATCCGGGTGGGCTTGAATTAAAGCTAATTTTTCGGCTTCAGTCATGGCGCTGACGGCTGTTACCATTTTGGCGTGCAAGTCGGCTGTGGATGCGAAAGGGCGATCGTCCCAACTGCGGCGGGCGATCGCGGGGGTGTGTTCAAAAATCTCGCCGAGGGCTTGTGTAAATTCCTCCTGGCTGAGTTGGTTGAGTTGAACTAAAGAGTATGGCATTTTGAATTGGGTTGATTAATTTTAATTAGGTTTGTTTTATTCGTTTGGTATCGGAGGAATTATTTTTATTGAACCGCGAAGACGCGAAGGGCACGAAGGAAGAGGGAAGAAGGGGGAAGAAGTAAATTATCTTCTACCGGGAAGTTATATTATGTCTGGTCGATTGACCATGATTCTTGTAGGGGCTGCCCTCACCAACAATAGTCGCCAAAAACCGACAATCTCAAAAACCCGCCCCGACCTATGATCGATCTGATGACTACTGACTACTGACTGATGACTAATGACTGCTGACTTGAGTTTGTTCGACTTCGCCGTGGGCTTTTAGGAGTGCAGCAATTTTGCGGCGGATGATGATTCCCGGTTTATCTGTCAGCATATGCTGTTCTTGGGTGATGTCGAGGGGTACGTCGCAATCAGTGGTTTCTAAAATGCGTTTGTCTTCTAATGTAACGGCGCGATCGAAGGCAATAATATCGCTGGTTTTAGCATCGGCTTCGGTATCGTTTCGGAGGCAAAATTGCACCATTTGAGATGCGGAATCGTTAATCGGAGTCATGGTATTGACGATGATGTGAACGAGTCCGTTTGGGTAAACAATCCGCAGTTTGACGGTAAAGGGCATAAACCAAATTCCGTCGATCGTCCGCACGGTTTCTTGTTGCTCGATTTTTAAGTTTTGCTGTTGCTGTGTGGGATTTGCTACGCCTAAAATGCTGCGGTAGTGCAGTTCCCATTCTGTTTCTTCAAATTCCATTACATCTGGGGCGAGATGTGCTTCGCTACCGAAAGTTGCGGTGTGTACAAAAGACGGATGCGCCATATCTAATTCATTTTCCATTACTCGCAATCCCGCACAATTCCAGCGTTCATAAAATTCGTGAATTTGGCGGTAATTCGAGTCTGCAGCTTCGGGAATATCGGGAATTTCTGCCAGCGGTTCTCCCAGACAAACCCAAACGTATCCGTAGCGCTCGCGCGTGCGGTAAGCTTTTACTTTATAATTTGCAGAAATTGCGCCGTTTTGCTGCTGCGGAACGCTGACGCAGGTTCCAGATGAGTTGAATGTCCAGCCGTGGTAAGCGCAGCAAATGTTGCCGCCGACAATTTTGCCGATCGACAGTTTAGCCGTGCGGTGACTGCAGCGGTCTTCAACTGCAGCGGGTTTACCTTCGGAATCCAACCACAAAACGATGGGTTCTCCTAATAGTTCAAAAGCTTTTGGTTCGCCGGATAATTCGGATGTAGGAATCACTGGATACCAGAATCGTTTGAAAATAGGTTGCTTCGTAACTAACATAATTCCTCCTCTTTTAAATAATAACTAAACGCTTCTTCCTTCTATCTGACATCTTGCACCATTCTCAGTAAGGTTTTTATGGGCGGGCTCTCCTGCCCAACCCCTACTCCCCACAAGAAATTCATTCTTTGTGGAACAGGCCGGAAAGCCTGTTCTTGAGGTGCGCCCACCCCACCAGAAATTCATTCTTTGTGGAACAGGCCGGAAAGCCTGTTCTTGAGGTGCAAGATGTGAGTTCTCTTCAACTACCGCGATAGGTACTGTAAGACCAAGGCGAAACAAGCAAAGGTACGTGATAATGTGCGCTTGAATCGGCGATGCCGAACTGAATCGGAACGATGTTTAAAAACGGCGGTTCTGGCAATTTTTCGGCGAACTGCGCGAAGTATTCGCCCACAGAAAAGACTAATTCGTAAACTCCCGGTTTGAGTTCGCTTTCGGATAGTAAAGGATCTGCGGTGCGGCCGTCAGCATTAGTTGTTACAGTTTTGAGCAGCGTTTTGGCGCCGGATTTTGGGTCAATTGAATGCAGGGCGATCGGCATATTTGCAGCCGGACAGCCGCGGGCTGTATCGAGAACGTGAGTAGTAAGTTTTCCTGACATTTTTTATTCAAGAAGGAAGAAGGAAGAAGGAAGAAGGAAGAGGGAAGAGGGATGATATCATGTCCGGTCGATCGACCGCGATTTTCGTAGGGGCTCCCCTCACCAACAATACTTGCCAAGAATTGACAATCTCAAAAACCCGCCCGACCGGGATATTATGGTTAATCGATCGGACATGATATGAGGGATGAGTAGGGACACAACACTGCTGTGTCCTGGGAATTATCTGTTTGTATTAGTGTAGCGGGCCTGCTGAGATGACTTTGACGATCGCATCTGTGACATCAGTCGGCCGTTCATACGCTAATTGTTGATACCACTTTTCTGTTACAACTGGATCTTTACCGTGTATTTGTTCCGCGCGCTGTCGGGCTTTTTCAACAACTGCATTCGCCCGCTGTTTGCGCTCGGTTTCGTAACGTTTGAGCGCGTATTCTACGCCCAAATTCGTACTCAAAAGGTAGTTACTGAGTACCAGCCCGTCTTCCATCGCCTGACAGCCTCCCTGGCCGAGATCCGGGCAGGTGGCGTGGGCCGCATCTCCCAGCAAAGCCACTCTACCGCGAACGAAGCTGTCGATCGGCCCTACGTCGTGAATTTCCGGCCGCGCCACTGCTGCGGGGTCGAAAGTATCTATCAGCAATTGCACTGGTTCGGCCCAACCTTTAAAATGTTCTTTAAGTTCGGCTTTGTAATTGTCGGGATTGGCGGGAGTACCTTTGGGCAAGGGAACATCTAAGAAAAAGTAAAATCGATCGCCCGCGACTGGCATCATTGACGCCCGTTTGTGCTCGCCGACATATATCGCCCAAGTGTTTTTCGGCGCTAGTTCTTCCGCTGCGGGTACTAACCCGTTCCAGTTGATATAACCGCCGTATTTCGGCTCTACTTCGCGGCCCAATATATACGTGCGCAAAATCGAGCGAACCCCGTCAGCCGCCACTAACAAATTGCCCCGCGCTTTGTCTCCGTTTTCAAAGATTGCTGTTACTCCGCTTTCGTCTTCTTCTACAGAAATACACTTGCGATCGAGCTTGACTTTTCCCTTAAAAGCTGCTAGCAACATATTCTGCAAATCGCGGCGGGCAACGGGATAGGGGCGCTGACCGACTTGTTGAATTAGCGGCATTAAATCGATGTCATTCAGTAGTTCGCCGGTTTTGGTGCGGTATTCCATGCGCTCCATTTGACCGCCGATTTTTGCCATGTTTTCGCCTAAGCCCAAGCGGTTGAGAACTTTGACGCCGTTCGACCACAGGGAGATGCCGGCTCCTGCGGGGCGCAGTTCTTTTACGCGATCGTAAATTTCAACTTCATAGCCCGCTTGTTCGAGGGCAATTCCCGCAGTTAAGCCGCCAATTCCCGCACCGATGATGACAACTTTTAAGTCGTGCATTCTGTGTTTATCCTGCTGAATTACAGCTTTTTTCAAGAATTCATAACAGTTAAATAAATCTTTTTTCCCGTCTGTCGGAACTTTGAAACTCACTATATTTTATACCCGCAATGGAGTTGTGACTGTATCGTAAATTACTAATTCATGCAGTTTTTGACAAATGGCGATCGGCTTTGGTGGGGCATATCCCTATGAGACATCTCCAACAATTCTTGTGGGGATCGATATATCCCCGTAGGGACACTCCAAGAGCCCAAGGAGTGTCAACTTAAGTTCAAACCCAGTCACAGATTGCGGTTTGACCATTAAACTTAGATCCCCCCTAACCCCCCTTAAGAAGGGGGGGACAAGAGCCTTCTCTTTCGTCCCCTTTCTTAAGGGGGATGCGAGGGGGATCTAGGCTTAGATAAAAGCGATATTTATCAAAGGTTTTAGGCTTAAGTTGAGACTCTTTGGGGATTGCCGTGTCCCTGCTTCATAAACTGTGGGTATCTTACTCAGCTATAAACTTTGTTAACTCCCCGAGATTGTGCCCAATCGCATTTATCCCGCGAATATGAGACAATGGAGAACCTCCGTACAAAAAGCTATTCAAACTAACTTGATAATTTTGCTGAACTGCTAAATCCAGCCACAAATTGTTTATCGCATCTCCGGGTTTGTAGTCGGGAATATTGTGCTGATAGTAAGGAAAACTGTCTATACAAGTATTGAAAAAGTTCTTGCGCCCGCAATGCTTTAAATACTGATATCGCGGTTTGAATTCTGTTTGATTTTCTAATACTGTATATATAGTATCTGCGAGAGATTCTGGGTCAAATTTGGCGTAAAGACCCGCACCTTTGGGGAAAACGGGCGAGTTTCCTCTGGCGTATTGGTTGAATTCTTCAAAACAAATTACTGGTACGTTGCAACTCATGGCTTCGGTAATTCCCCGGTTTTTTCCTTCGAGGAGGGAACCGAGGACGAATGCTTGTGCTCGCGAATAATATGTGGGGATTTCGCTGTAGTAGTCTACTCTCGGCACTAAGTTAATGTAGTCGGAGGGGTTGGTTAAAATTGCCTCGACTTGTCGCCATTCTTTTAATGCGTACTCGTCGAGAGTTTGCAGGTTGCTAGCATCAAATTCGTGTCCGGTGACTACTGTTAGTTTTATCGGTTTTTGCGGATATTTTTGGCGGTAAACTTTTAAGGCTTTGGCTATGATTGGCAAATTTTTTTCTTCGGAAATGCGCGCGACGGCTAGCAAGTCGATGTCTTTGGCGGGGACGTTGCGCGGGGAAATTAAGTATTCGTTGATGAAGTCGGTGTCTTGCAGTGGTATGATTGGTTTGTGGGCGCGATCGACATAAGTTTCGCGAAACCACTTTTCTCGCTGTGGGTTTTTGTATAAACTGGAGTAGGCGTCAGCTATGGGGGCCCAGGAATAGGAGATTCCGGGGGAATAGGTGAAGGAGAAAAATACTGAGGAAATTTGGGGAAATAGTTTGTTTATTAGTTCGACTCCTTCGCTGAAGTAAATTCCTTTGATGAAACGCCCTTCGTAAAATAGTGGGGGAAGCAATACGTAGAAACTGACGGTATCGAAGCGGTGGGGTTGGTCTTCAAATATCTCCCAGCTAAAGGCGTCTAAGTCTGCATAGATTTCGGCGATTGGTTTGTTGATGTGGGGGTTGCGTAAATAGGGTTTTTGTCGATCGTAGTTTCCGCGTACCATATAATTCTGAGTGTGAGTATCTAGCTTTTTTTATTTAACCGCAGAGGGCGCAGAGGGCGCAGAGAAGAAGAGAAAAGAGTTATTCACAAGTCATCCACGGGTTGTTCTAGTGATTCATTGTCGCCTATTGTGAGGGCGAGTTGGTAGATTTGGCGGCGGGGGAGGGATGTTTGTTGCGCTAGCTGGCGGCTGGCTTGGGAACGACTTATGCCTTCTGCAATTAATGTTTGCAATTCTGCTTTAATTGCGTCTTCGGAAAATATTGGGGCGGCTGTTTGAATGCCGGCTATTACGAGGGTAAATTCTCCCTGGGGTTCGCGATTGGTGTAAAGCTCGATCGCACTTTCTATACTACCACGCCAAAACTCTTCGTGCATTTTGGTTAATTCTCTCGCCAGCACAATCTGTCTGTCGCTTCCCAAAGTATTTGCTAAATCTTGTAAAGTTTGGCGCAATCGGTGGGGAGATTCGTATAATATTATAGTGCGGGATTCTATTTGCAAAGCTTCTAAACTCTGTTGGCGTTCTTGACCTTTCACGGGTAAGAAACCTTCAAATACAAATCTCTCTGTGGGTAATCCTGATGCAGTTATCCCAACAATGCAGGCGGTAGGGCCGGGAATCGGAATAATGTTAATATTAGCATCGGCGCAGGCTTTGACTAACTCGTATCCGGGGTCAGAAATTCCCGGCATTCCGGCATCGGTGACGAGGGCGATATCTTTGCCTAAATGCAGTTTGTCGATGAGTTCGGGGAGTCGCTGCTGTTGGTTGTGTTCGTGATAGCTGATTTGGGGGGTTTTGATTTGGAAATGTTGCAAAAGTTTGCCTGTATGGCGGGTATCTTCGGCGGCGATGAAGTCTACTCTTTGCAAGATTTTGATGGCGCGAAATGTCATGTCTTCGAGGTTGCCGATCGGGGTTCCTACGATGTAAAGTGTTCCTGTGGTGGGATTTGCTTGCATTTTAAGATTGGGATTTTTTAACGATGGGACACGGGCGGGACGCCCATGCCACGCAGATGGGACACGGGCGGGACGCCCATGCCACGCAGATGGGACACGGGCGGGACGCCCATGCCACGCAGA
>NZ_JAUBOV010000013.1:18355-34852 GCF_036700405.1 Microcoleus sp. T3_D1 | reverse complement strand
TGCCACGCAGATGGGACACGGGCGGGACGCCCATGCCACGCAGATGGGACACGGGCGGGACGCCCATGCCACGCAGATGGGACACGGGCGGGACGCCCATGCCACGCAGAGAGGACACGGGCGGGACGCCCATGCCACGCAGATGGGACACGGGCGGGACGCCCATGCCACAGGCCCATGCCACATATTTAAGAAGATATGAAAACTGGATTATTTTTGGGATTGGCGACTTTAGATTTAGTTTATTTGGCCGAGAAGCCTCCGGGTGAAAATCAGAAAGTTGTTGCTTCTGATTGTACCATTGCTGCGGGCGGGCCGGCGGCTAATGCTGCGGTCACTTTTAGCTATTTGGGGAATGCGGCGGTATGGGCTGGGGTTTTGGGCACTCACGCGATCGCCCAATTAATTCGTGCAGACTTAGCGGAGTATAATGTCAGGATAATTGATTTGGAACCGGGGCGATCGCACTCGCCGCCAGTTTCCTCGATTATTGTAACTGAAGCAACGGGCGATCGATCGGTAATTTCCATCAATGCTACGAAATCGCAAGTTGACAGTCAAACAATTAACCCGGATATTTTAACATCAGTTAATATTGTACTGCTTGACGGACATCAAATCGCAGCCAGCAAAGAAATTGCTCAACTTGCCAAGTCAAAAAACATTCCCATTGTCCTCGACGGTGGCAGTTGGAAACCCGGATTAGAGGAAATATTGCCTTTCGTTGAATGGGCGGTATGTTCCGAGAATTTTCATCCCCCCACCTGCGACAATTCCGAACAAGTCTTTGCTTACCTGTCAGCAGCCGGAATTTCCCATATTGCCATCACTCGCGGCGAAAAATCAATTTTATACCTCAGCAGTGGCACTTACGGCAGTATAGAAATACCTCAAATCCAAGCCACAGACACTTTAGGCGCCGGCGACATCTTTCACGGCGCTTTCTGTCACTACATTGTGCAAAATAACAACTTTACAGATACTCTCACCGCCGCCGCTAAAATCGCTTCCCATTCCTGCAAAAACTTCGGAACCCGCGACTGGATGAATAAGAGTTAATTTTAATTAAAAATTAACCCAACTCTCCGGTTAAAACCGCTCAAAGCTAGAAAACTTGAACGGGCAACACTTGTTGAGTTAAAATCTTGACAGCAACCTCGACAAAAGTTGTGAACTTCTCTCTTCTCTTCCTTCGCGCCCGTGGAACAGGCGTCTCGCCTGTGAAGTTTCGCGGTTCGTTAACAAAATTGCTATATTAGTAAGACAAGTTAAAGTCACACAAAACACTCCCAAAACAACATACCCGAATCATGTCTGACACCCAACCCCTAACTATCACCCTTCCCCCTTTGCGGATTACCCTAACAGAACAACAGCAAGTTAACCTAGAATGGCTGACACAAAACTTGCCCAATCTACTCACCCCAAGCAAACAAGAACTTCCCGACAATATGAAACAGTGGGTGGCTGCCAACAAATTATTAAATCAACCAGACGCCGAAATCATTCAAGCCTTAATAAATACCGGCATAGATGCGGAAACAGCCACCGCAGAAGTTAGAGAAATATCCTCTCATCCCTACTTCCAAGCAGGTAGCCATTACGTGCAGTTATTGCAGAAATTAGAATCGCATCTCAGGATTAACAATCAATTAGCTGCATTGTCTTCCAAGTTTGGGACAATCGAACGCAAAAGCAGCCTTTCCAGAGAATATTTTCTCGAAAATTACTACGCCAAAAATACTCCAGTAATTATTACCAATATCATGCACAACTGGAAAGCGTTGCAGTTGTGGACGCCGGAGTATTTGCAAGAAAAATACGGCGATGCAGAGGTACAAATTCAAGCCAACCGCAATTCCGACCCGAATTACGAAATCAAGATAGAAAATCACAAAAAAATTGTTTTGTTCCGCAAATATGTAGACATGGTGGTCAAGGGCGGGCCTAGCAACGATTACTACATGGTTGCTAACAACCAAACTCTGGAAAGAGAGGAATTTAAACCGCTATTTAACGACATTGAAATATTCCCAGAATACCTCAATCCAACGGATACAAAAGGCAGAGTTTTCTTTTGGTTCGGCCCGAAAGGCACGATTACGCCCCTACACCACGACCCAGTTAATTTAATTTTAGCGCAAGTGTCTGGTCGCAAACTAATTAAATTGATTTCTCCGCAACAAACACCTCTGCTTTACAATCACGTCGGAGTTTTCAGCAAGGTGGACGGCGAAAATCCAGATTATGACAAATACCCGCTTTACAGAGATGCGAAAATTATTGAAGTAATTTTGGAACCGGGAGAGGCTATTTTTATTCCGGTTGGTTGGTGGCATCATGTAAAATCATTGGAGGTTAGTATTTCGGTTTCGTTTACTAATTTTGTGTTTCCTAATTATTATGAATGGAAATATCCTCATATTAATTGGTAATTGCTAATGTATGGTTCCCAGGGGCGGGCACGGGGAGTAGGGGTCGCACCGCCCCTACAGAAATCTGCGTTAATCGGTGTTTATCTGCGGTTCAAAAAAAATAAATTCATGAAAACTCTCGAAGAAATCAGCGAAATTACCCGATCGATCGCCTGGAGTGCATCAGATATCCTACAATCCTATTATCGGCAGGACTCCAACACTCCTAACCTCGACATCCAAGAGAAAAAAGATGGCCCCGTCACCGCCGCCGATGTCGCTGTCAACTCTTACATTCTCGACGAATTGCAGTCGGCTTTAGGGAATGCAGAATTTGGCTATCTCAGCGAAGAAACTTACAAATCTTATTTGACAACCAACGGTCAAGTTCCCTTACCTCAAAGTTGGGTTTGGATTATTGACCCTTTGGATGGAACGCGAGATTTTATTGACAGGACAGGGGAATTTGCAGTTCACATTGCTTTAGCCTTCGAGGGAAGACCGATATTAGCAGTTGTGGCTTGGCCCGAACAGCAAAAGATTTATTACGCAATCCGCGATGCTGGTGCTTTTGGGGAAAATCGGGACGGTTCTGCGGTAAAATTGCAGGTTTCGGCGCGAAATATAGTGGCAGATTTATCTATAGTAACTAGCCGCAGTCACCGGGGCGATCGCTTTAATCAATTGTTACAAAAACTGCCCTGTCAAAATCAAATAGCGGTGGGTAGTATCGGCTGTAAAATTGCGACAATTGTCGAACAAAAGGCTGATGTTTATATTGCGCTTTCGGGAAAGTCTGCACCGAAAGATTGGGATTTGGCGGCACCGGAATTAATTTTGACTGAAGCGGGCGGTCAATTTACTCGTTTTGACGGTTCTGCTTTGCAATATAACCGGGGAGATGTGAGTCAGTGGGGGGGATTGTTGGCGAGTAACGGTTGCTGTCACGCTGCTTTGTGCGGGCAAGCTGATGAGATTTTAACGGGGATAGATGCGAGTTTGAAGTAAGTCTGCGCGTGCGAAGCTATCCCGTAGGGAATCGCCCGTAAAGATGGTAACGAATAAGTTTTAGGGGCGGGTTTTACGAGAAATAATTGCCTAACCAATTATCTCGTAAACCCGCCCCCACCATTGCGCGAAAGTCCGCCAGGGCTTGAAACGAATGGCGGAACCTGAGCGCAGATATCTATCAAAAATCCCGCTCTTAATATTTCAGTATAATGACACTTGCTATTAAATTGTTTTTGTGTTATCTCATCCACCTCGCCTTGGCTAATCCGTAATATTACTTAATAAGATCCCCCAACTTTATCAAAACTTTAAATAAAAAGGTGTTTATAAAGAAAACTTTATATAGATTTTCTTAAAAAACAGTTATGGTTACTACAACCTTCAGAAAGTGTTTCGGACGCAAGTCGCGAAACAGGGGAATCCTTGTCTTTTTTTAGCTATCAGTAGGTGCATTATGCCAATTTTAAATAATCAAGTTTCTCCAAGTGCGATCGCCTTTATCGATACTAAAGTAGAAAATTATCAAAGTTTGATTGCTGGGGTAAAACCGGGTACGGAAGTAGTCGTTTTGGATGGGAATAAAGATGCGATCGACCAAATTACTCAAATTTTAGCTCTTCGTACCAATATTGACAGCATTCACATAGTTTCTCACGGTGCTCCCGGCAGCTTGCAACTCGGCGACGTTCGCTTGAGTTTAGATAATCTGGAAGCTTATTCCGAGAAATTGCAGCAGTGGCGGAGTGCTTTAAGTGTTGATGCGGACATTCTGATTTACGGTTGTAATGTCGCATCAGCACCTCGCGCTTCTGGGAAAGTCCGCCAGGGAATGAATTCCCTGGCTCAAAGCTCAAGTCGGTTGAAACCGACTGCTTACCCGAAAGTCCGCCAGGGAATGAATTCCCTGTCTCAAAGCGAAAGTCGGTTGAAACCGACTGGTAACAACCTCAATAAACAGTCCTCTTCAGAGGACTTTCGCTATGAGACGGGGGTTTCAACCCCCGGCGGTATCGGGGAACAAGCGAGAGATTTAGATGTAGATTTAGATATAGACGGTTTCGCCTTCATCCAACGAATTGCCCAACTCACAAATACAAACGTTGCAGCTTCCCAAAACCTCACCGGAAGTGTAGCCAAAGGCGGCGATTGGGAACTGGAAGTCAGAACCGGGAAAATAGAAACGCCGCTGGTATTTGAAGCCGAAGTGCTAGCGGGTTACGAGTATGTTCTGTCTACTTTTGGTGCTGCGACTAACTTTCCCATAACCTATAGTCTCCGTAAAGTTGCGAGTGGGGACTTTAACAAAGACGGCAACCTTGACCTAGCCTTTGCAACCACTGGAGTTAATCGCAACGTCTCGATCGCACTGGGAGATGGAACTGGCAAATTTGGCGCTGCCACTAATCTTAACACCAGTCCGCCAGACGCTCTCACTACCTGGTCTGTCGCTGTAGGCGACTTTAACAACGACGGTAATTCTGACCTGGTTACGGCTAATAATGCGACTAACAATGTTTCTCTCCTGTTGGGGAATGGCGATGGCACTTTTGGTACAGCCACCTACTTTGGTGTGGGGTCAAGTCCGTATACCGTCGCTGTGGGAGACTTCAACGGGGACGGCAATTCTGACTTAGCTACAGCCAATCAATACTCTAACAACGTCTCCATCTTGCCGGGAAATGGTAATGGTACTTTTGGCGCAGCTACTAATTTGAGCTTGGGGTCAGATTCTTATTCAAATCCCTATTTTGTGATGGTCGGCGACTTTAACAAAGATGGCAAGTCTGACTTAGCGACAGCGAACGTTGGTTATAATAACAGCGTATCAATCCTGTTGCAGAATGCTAATGGCACTTTCGCCCCCGCCACTAACTTTACCGTTGGAAATAGCCCTAAATACATTGCTGTAGGAGACTTTAACGGGGACAACAGTCCTGACTTAGCAACCAGCAATGAAACCTCAAACAACGTATCAATACTATTAGGAGATGGCACGGGAAACTTTAGTGCAGCTACCAACTTTGGCGTTGGAACACAACCCCTTGCTATTGCTAGTGGCGACTTCAATGCCGATGGAAAAGTCGATTTAGCTACAGCCAACAATGGATCGGGCGATGTCTCGGTCTTGTTTGGAAGTGGCAATGGCAGCTTTGGGACTGCCACTAATTTTATTGTGGGAACCAATCCCCAAGGTATTGTTGTAGGCGATTTTAACAAAGATGGTTTATCCGATTTAGCTACGGCGAACTTTGGCGGTCAAAACACCTCAATTCTGCTGAATACAACACCTGTGGTGAATTTCGGTGCGGCAACCTACGCTGGCACTGAAGGAACGGCAGATACAGTTGTTAATATTCCCGTCACTCTCAGTGCCACTCCCTTGAGCGATGTAGTTGTACCGATCGCAATTAACCCCAGCAGCACAGCCACCACTTCAGAGTACACAATTTCGCCTACCACTGTTACTTTCCCCGCCGGCACTACTACTCTCACCCAGAATGTTGCAGTTACTATCAAACCCGACAATCTCCCTGAAAACGCCGAAACAGCAATCCTTGACATTGGCATAATTACTACTGGAAACTTTGTTGGTACAACAAATCAAGCGACACTGACTATTGCAGCTAACCAGCAAATTTTTTACGCCATTGGGGCTGATATTCCCAGTATAGTCGAAGGCAATAGTGATACCACTCCCGTAACTTTTACCGTGACTCGCAGCGGTGGCACAGATGTAGCAAGTAGCGTCAATTATACGATCGCCGGAACTGCTACAAACGTCAGCGATTACAACAGCATCGGCGACACTTCTGGGGCAACGGGTATTAGCGGGACAATCAACTTTGCTGCGGGTGAAGTTTCTAAAACTATCACATTAAATGTGGTAGGCGACGGATTAGTAGAACCCGACGAAACAGTTGCGGTTACGCTATCGAATCCTGTTGCACCTGGGCCGACACCTATCATTACTACTGCAACTGCGACAACTACCATCAAAAATGATGACACTGCCGGTTTCAGCATTGCACCTACGAACATCACTGCTACAGAAAGCGGCGCAACTGGCAGTTACAAAGTCAAGCTAACTGCGGAACCGACGGCACCGGTTAATATTAGCTTTAATACTGGCAATGCAATTAGCCCGATCGCCACACCGATTACTTTTGACAGCACAAACTGGAATGTCGATCAAACTGTGACGGTTAGTGCGATCGACGACAGTGTAGCACAAGGAACCCACAGCGGCACGATCGCTCACACAGTTACCAGTACCGATGCCAGTTATAACGCCTCATCGATGCCCGATGTGACGGCTTCGATTACTGATAACGATAGTCCTGGTGTTTCCATTGTGCAATCGGCAGGCAGTACAAATATTGCTGAAGGCGGTGCAACGGCTACCTACGGCGTGGTTTTGACTACCGCACCTGCTGCCAACGTTACGATTAATTTTGACACTGGGACTCAAATTAGTGCGATCGCACCTCTGACTTTCACCCCAAATAATTGGAATGTTGCTCAAAATGTGACTGTTAGTGCGATCGAGGACAGCATAGCCCAAGGAACCCGCAGCGACACGATTACTCACACTTCTGTCAGTACCGATACTTTGTATAATGGGCTGACGATTTCTCCTGTGACTGCTACGATTGCTGACAACGACACGGTAGGTGTCAGTATTTCAACAACGACTACAACTGCTACCGAAGGCGGTGCGAATGGCACGTACATCGTTAAGTTAACATCGCAGCCGATCGCTCCTGTTACCATTAACTTTAATGCCCCAAGTGAAATAAATGCGATCGCGCCTGTTACCTTTGACAGCACGAATTGGAATGTTGCCAAAACAGTCACAGTCACCGCTACCGATGATAGCAAAGCCGAAGGCACACACAGCGGCACGATCGCTCACACTGTTACCAGTACCGACACTAAGTATAGCGGCACAACAATTCAGGATGTCAATGTAGCGATTACCGACAACGACACAGCAGGTGTTAGCATTGCACCTACGAGTACAACTGCTACAGAAGGCGGCGCGGATGGCAGTTATACAGTCAAATTAACATCGCAGCCGATCGCCCCTGTAACTATCACTCTCACAACAGGTAATGAGATAGAGGCGATCGCCCCTGTGACTTTCACTGCGGATAATTGGAATGTCGCTAAAACCGTTACGGTGAAAGCTGTTGACGATACGGTTGTGGAAGGCGCGCACAGCGCTAATATCACTCACAGTGTGAGTAGTGGTGATGCTAAGTATAATGTGGTTGTGGTGCCAGGGGTGACAGTGGCGATCGCGGATAACGATGTAGCGCCACCGCCGCCGACACCAACACCGACGCCGACACCAACTCCGACGCCGACAACTGGTACTCCGACTCCGACGCCGACAACTGGTACTCCGACTCCGACACCGACAACTGGTACTCCAACTCCGACACCGGCAACTGGTACTCCAACTCCGACGCCGACAACTGGTACTCCGACTCCGACGCCGACAACTGGTACTCCGACTCCGACGCCGACAACTGGTACTCCGACTCCGACACCGGCAACTGGTACTCCGACTCCGACGCCGACAACTGGTACTCCGACTCCGACACCGGCAACTGGTACTCCGACACCAACACCGGCAACTGGTACTCCAACTCCAACGCCGACAACTGGTACTCCAACTCCGACGCCGACAACTGGTACTCCAACTCCGACGCCGACAACTGGTACTCCAACTCCGACGCCGACAACTGGTACTCCAACTCCGACGCCACCGACACCAGCGACACCTGTTGGTACAATCGACACACAGAAGAATTGGTGCGGCGTAGAAGCTGGATTGGATAAACTTGAGAAAATTCTTGACGACCAATTACAGGCAGTTAATCTACCCATTGTCGGCCCGCTCAAGGACATTGCCCCAGATTTTATTGGCAACTTCAAGACTAAGCTAGTCGATACGATTAAAAATGGGGCTAATCAAAGTCTGAGTCAGTTAGAAAGTAGCCTCCGCACTGCACTTGGCCCGATTTTCAATGTTGCTCTAACTGGGACTTCTAGTGCTGATGAAAGTACCTTGCTAATTACTCTTGGCAAGCAATATCAGTTTCCGGATCTCAATCTCTCTAAAAACTTAGGAGTGCCGGCATTAAGCTTAGATGTAGATGGCAAAGCCCAATCAAAATTTAACTTCAACTTGTCACTGGGAGTTGGTGTTAGTAAAGATTTCGGCTGCTACATAGATACTGACCAAACCAAGTTAACCGCCAACATTGACTTGGGCCTAAATGACCAATTCAAGGCAAAAGGCAAGTTAGGTTTTTTCCAAGTAGACCTAGCAAACGATACCAAAAAACCTACTAAAGTCGATGCCCAACTTGAAGTCAAGCTGAAAGACTTAGACAATCTGGGCGGCCCCAATGATGGCTCTCGCCTCACCTTGCCAGAACTGCAAGGCAACTATCAGTTTAAAGACTTATTCAATGCCAACTTAACGAGCAATGCTAATCTCGGTCTCACAGCAAAAACCAGCCTCAACGGCAATGCTGCATTCCCCTCCTATAACTTCGACTTAGCAGTTAATTGGCCCATCCTAAATTACGCTAACGGTCAGTTAACCGGCCCGCAAAAACCCACCGTTGCATTTAACAATATGCAACTAGATTTGGGGACATTTGTCAATAATTTTGCCAAACCAATTGTCGGTAAAATTTCTGATGTCATTAAACCATTTCGACCCGTTATTAACTTTCTGAATGCCGACACCAAGTTACTGTCCAAACTAGGTCTAGCGGGGCCTTTTGATAAAAATCGCGATGGCAAAGTCAGCGTACTAGAATTGGCAGCAAAAATCTCGGGTCGCAATATCGATACTCGCTTTTTAGATGCGGTTGCTAAGGTTGATAAAGTTGTTAATTTGGCAAGCCAAATAGCCAACTCTCCCGATAAAATAGACTTGGGTTCCTACACTCTGGGGAATGTAGATGTTGCAGATCAAAGTGCTAATCTTCAGAATGCTTCCCCGGTTGCAAAAACTGCTGTACAGCAAACCGCTAACCAACAAATCAACTCCAAAACAAGCGGCAAGGTCAAGGACTTCTTAAATGCTTTACAAGATATTGATGGTTTTGACATCCCACTCTTGACTAAACCACAAACCGCGATTCAATTGCTGATCGGTAAACCGGATGTTCCGGTATTCAGCTATCAGATGCCCAAACTGGGATTTGACTTTAAGGTTCAGCAAAAATTTCCGATTTGGGGGCCGCTCAAGGGTTTACTGGAAGGCAAGTTTAGTGCTTCAGCTCATCTAGGATTTGGGTACGATACCTACGGATTAAGCGAGTGGAAAAACTCTAATTTTGCTGCGGGTTCTGCTAGCAAAGTTTTGGATGGATTTTATGTGAGCGATCGCGAAAATGCTGACGGCACAGGACGAGATGTTGACGAACTCACACTTGACGCTAGTATTGCCGTGGGCGCTGGGCTAGATGTGAAAATTGCCGAGGGCTATGTCAAAGGTGGAATTCAAGGAAAAGTCGGCATCGATCTGATAGATATTGGAGAATTCCAACCGAAAAAAGGTGGCGACGGCAAAATCCGAACATCGGAAATTACTTCCCGCATTAGCAAACCCTCGCAACTGTTTGATGTCACAGGAAAAGTCAATGCTTTCTTGGGCGCTCAAGTTAAGTCAATTTCAGTGAAAATCTGTAAGAAAACTATTCCAGCAGTAAAAGTTTGGACGCCGTTCGGTCGCAAAACTATCACCCCTGAATTCAAGCTACCTTATCCCTGCGGATTAGATTACAAAACAGTCTACGATAAGAGCTTTGCCACATTTGAGTTAGCTAAGTTTAGTTTGGGGCCGAGTTCTAGCACTAGGGGCAGAGCAATTAACGGTGACATTGCCGGGGCGACTGTCTTCTTCGATGCCAACTTTAATGGAGTTCAGGATGAAAACGAACCGTTCTCAATTACTAACGCAGATGGCAGCTTTGACTTAGATGTCTCTCTTGACACGTTCGACACAAATAACAATGGCGACCTCGAACCAGAAGAAGGCAAAATTGTACTGACAGACGGCATCAATACCTCTACTTATTTGCCGCAGCAAACGCCCCTATTTGCCACACCTGATGCTACTGTCGTCACTCCGTTAACTACCCTATTGACGGAGTTAGTCGAGCAAGGTACTGACCAAAATCAGGCGCAAATTCAGGTAAAATCTGCACTGGGACTGTCGTCAGCAATTGACTTGACTAGCTACGACCCGCTAGAGGCAATTACTCAAAATGATCCGAATGGTTTAGCGGTTTATGCAGCCCACGCTCAGGTACAAAATACCATTGTTTTGATAACTGATTTAATTAGTGGTGCTTCAACTACCCCTAAAAATGAGATAGCCGATCGCGTAATTTCCGCCGTTGCCGATCGAATTAAATCTGGCACTCTCGACTTAAGCAATTCCACACAAGTGCAGGCGATTATTCAGTCGGCGACGAGTCAACTGCAAGCACCGCAAGTATCTAGTATTGCTTCGGATGCTGCCTCTATTATTGCCGAGGGAAATCAGCGAATTAGTGATCTCGCATCCAGCAATACCTCGCCCTCAGATGCCGCGACAGAAATCGCCCGTATCCAAAAAGTTGCACAAGGAGAAGTAGCCCAAGATTTACTGCAAGTCGCAGCCGGAAATAAGACGATTCAGTCGGCGATCTCCGAAAATACTGGTGCATCTCTAAATACCAAAATTCAGTCCGCGACAGCTAACAACCCAACAGTCCGTAATACTTTAGATACTGATGACTCTACCGCACCATCTACACCCGATGAACCATTCCCAGAAAGCGGTATTGAATTCGTTAAAGATGGGGAAAATACTACCGAGAGCACAGATGGCGATGATACCCTCATGGGCAGCGCTAGCGATGATATATTGCGCGGTAGAAAAGGAAATGACTTGTTGTTTAGCCTTGATGGCAATGATTGGATGAATGGCAATCAGGGGAACGACTTAACAGATGGTGGAATTGGGGACGATACGCTTTACGGCGGAAAGGGTTTTGATACTTTGACTGGTGGTGCGGCTAGTGACTTCCTTTCTGGCAATCGAGGTGAAGATATGCTAATTGGTGAAAAAGCCGACGATACCCTCTACGGCGGTCAAGGCAATGATATTCTGCTAGGAGGTCAGGGTAACGATTTCCTCAGTGGCGATTTGGGGGATGATACCTTAGTAGGGGATGTAGGGAGCGATCGCTTCTTATTATCTACCAATTCTGGTATTGATACTGTTGCTGACTTTGAAGTCGGTCAAGACTTGTTAGTGTTGGGTAACGGGTTGACTTTCTCGCAATTGGCCATTGTCCAAGATAGCGATGCAACATTAATCCGGTTTGCACAAACAGGCGAGATTTTAGCTTCTCTGGCCGGAGTTTCTGCTAGCAGTATTAGTGCTGCTAATTTCGGATTGCTTTGAGATTGAATCCGCCGGGGGAGCAATCCCTTATCCCCTGGCCATACTTACTCGGCGGTTTCAACCGCCGAATAATCTTCAATCCGCGCCGGCGGATTTTGTGTGTGTAGACGCGGTTTCAACCGCCCAGTTTTCTTTCACATCAGCATCGCTGATATCGCATTCCTGGTAACTGCGAAACTAATCCCAACAATTCCAACTGCAAAAGTATACTAGAAACTGTTCCCGATTCTAATCCAGACGCTTCCACAATTACATCAAAAGAAATCGGTCCAGATACGATCGCACAGCGTCTTCCACAAATCGCTCAAACTCTGCTAGTAAACCTCTGAACCTCTACTTCTAGATGCTCCTTCCCATACTCTGCACGGGGAGTAAAATATTTAAGTATAATGATACTTGCTATTGAATTGTTTTTGTGTTAAATCATCCACCTCGCGCTGGCTAACCCGTAATATTACTTAATAAAATTCCCCATCTTTATCAAAACTTTAATTAAAAAAGTGTTTATAAAGAAAACTTTATATAGATTTTCTCAAAAAACAGTTATGGTTACTACAACATTCAGAAAGTGTTTCGGACGCAAGTCGGGAAACAGGGGAATCATTGTCTTTTTTTAGCTATTAGTAGGTGCATTATGCCAAATTTAAATAATCAAGTTTCTCTAAGTTCGATCGCCTTTATCGATACTAAAGTAGAAAATTATCAAAGTTTGATTGCTGGGGTAAAACCGGGTACGGAAGTAGTCGTTTTGGATGGGAATAAAGATGCGATCGACCAAATTACTGAAATTTTAGCTCTTCGTACCAATATTGACAGCATTCACATTGTTTCTCACGGTGCTCCGGGCAGCTTGCAATTGGGTAATGGCTGCTTGAGTGTAGATAATGTGGAAACTTATTCCGAGAAATTGCAGCAGTGGCGGAGTGCTTTAAGTGTTGATGCGGACATTCTCATTTACGGTTGTAATGTCGCATCAGCCTCTGGCGCTTACCCGAAAGTCCGCCTGGGAATGAATTCCCCGGCTCAAAGCTCAAGTCGGTTGAAACCGACTGCTTACCCGAAAGTCCGCCTGGGAATGAATTCCCCGGCTCAAAGCTCAAGTCGGTTGAAACCGACTGAAAACAAGCTCAATAAACAGTCCTCTTCAGAGGACTTTCGCTATGAGACAGGGAATTCATTCCCTGGCGGATCGGATGAATACGCCATAGATGATGAATGCGCGATAGATAATGAACACGCCAGAGATATAGACGGTGTAGCCTTCATCCAACGAATTGCCCAACTCACAAATACCAATGTTGCAGCTTCCCAAAACCTCACCGGAAGTGTAGCAAAGGGTGGGGACTGGGAACTGGAAGTCAGAATCGGTTCAATAGAAACACCGCTGGTATTTGAAGCCGAAGTATTAGCGGGTTACGAGTATGTTTTGAATAGTTTTGGTGTGGCGACTAATTTTGGCGCGGGGACAAATCCCAAAGGGATTAATGTATTGTTTTTCAACGCTGATACCTTTCCCGACTTGGTAGTGACCAACCGATCAACCGAAAATATTTCAATTTTGTTGGGAGATGGAAATGGCAATTTTGGAACAGTTACCCAATTGGCTGTAGGTTTTGATCCTGTTTTCGTCACATCAGGACTTTTTAACGCTGACAATTTCCCCGATTTGGCAGTAGCAAATAGCAGTAATAGCAGTGTGTCAATTCTGTTAGGAAATGGCACGGGCGGACTCATTAGTCCACCCAGCACTTTTAGTGTGGGTAACACTCCCTATTCAATAGGTGTCGGGAACTTTAACAGCGACACTTTCCTCGATTTAGCAGTGGTAAATGCTAACCCTCAAGGTACGGGTAGTGTCTCAATTTTGTTGGGAAACGGTGCTGGCAGCTTTGGCGCTGCCACTAATTTCAATGTTGGTGCGATTCCTGGTTCCGTTGTTGTAGGGAACTTTAACGCTGACAGTTTCCCCGACTTAGCGGTTGGCAACAGCTTATCTAACAATATCTCAATTCTGTTAGGAAATGGTACGGGTGGATTTAGTGCAGCTCCTAATGTTGGGGCTGTGCCAACTCCAAATTCGATCGCCACTGGGAACTTTAACGGAGACAATTTCCTCGACTTAGCCACAGCTAACGGCGGTTCTAACAGTGTCTCAATTCTATTGGGAAATGGCACTGGTGGCTTTGGCCCGGCCACTACTGTTAACGCAGGGGCAGGGCTTAACGGCATTGTGGTGAAAGACTTTAGCGGAGATGGCAGACTTGACTTAGCAGTAACAGGAACCAGCGGCGCTGCAATTTTAGTAGGCAACGGCAATGGCGGTTTTAGTGCACCCATTAACTTTGCTGCGGGCACAGATCCAACTTCCATTATTGCAGGCAACTTTAATGCTGATACTCTCCCGGATTTGGCAGTAGCGAATAACGGTTCAGACAACGTTTCTGTGCTGCTAAATACACCCAATACAGTTAATTTTGGTACTGCAACTTACAGTGGCACAGAAGGAACAACAGACACAGTAGTTAATATTCCCGTCACCATCAGCGGCGGCACTCCTTTTGCTGATGTAACAGTACCAATTGTCATCGACAAGAGCAGCACAGCCACCGAAAATTCCGACTACGCCTTTTCGCCTACCTCGATTACATTCCCCGCCGGTGCAACAGGTGACGCACTCACCCAGAATGTTGCAGTTACTATCAAACCCGACAATCTCCCTGAAACCGCCGAAACCGCAATCCTTAACTTTGGCGCAATCACCGGAGGCATTGCAGGTACAACCAAACAAACAACATTAAATATTGCAGCAAACGGTACTGTTTCTTATGCCGTTGCCGCTGGTACTGCCAGCATTCCCGAAGGCAATAGCGGCACAAAACCTCTGACTTTCACTGCGACTCGCAGCGGCAACACAGGCGGGGCAAGTAGTGTCAATTATACGATCGCCGGAACAGCTACAAACGTCAGCGATTACAACAACATCGGTGGCACTTCTGGCGCAACTACTGCTACTGGCACAATTAATTTTGCTGCCGATGAAACATCCAAAACCATTACTCTCGATGTATTAGGCGACACCCTAGTTGAACCCGACGAAACCATAGCCGTCACCCTGTCAAATCCCACCAGCCCAGGCGTAACCCCGACAATTACCACTGCTACTGCTACCACAACTATTACTAATGATGACACTGCCGGTTTCACAGTTAACCCAATATCGGGATTAACTACAAGTGAAGTTGGTGGCAAGGCAGAATTTACAGTCAAACTCAACGCTCAACCAACTGCTGACGTTACCATCGGTTTGAGGAGTGACAATGTTGCAGAAGGAACCGTTTCAACTAATAGCTTAACTTTCACTTCTGCTAACTACGATCAACCGCAACCAATAACGATAAGTGGTGTTGACGATTTAGTAGCTGATGGCCCTAAACCTTACAAAATTGTCACGGCTGCTGCTGTGAGTACCGATGTTAATTACACTAACCTCGATCCTGAAGATGTCACCGTCACCAACAGTGACAATGAAACTCCGGGAATTACGGTGAATCCGACGGCGGGATTAACTACTGGTGAAGATGGCACTAAAGCTAACTTTAGTGTGGTTTTGAATACTCAGCCGACTGCTGATGTGACTATCGGTTTGAGCAGTAACAATGTTGCAGAAGGAACAGTTTCGACTAATAGTTTAACTTTCACTCCTGCTAACTGGAATACACTGCAGCCGGTGACAGTAACAGGGGTTAATGATAGCATTGTTGACGGCAATATTGACTACAAAATAGTCACGGCGGCTACTGTTAGTACAGATCCGAATTACAGCAACAAAGATGTAGCGGATGTTAGCCTTAGCAATAAGGACGATGATACCGCTGGTATTTCTATTACTCCCACGGCAACAACTGCTACAGAAGGCGGTGCGAATGGCAGTTATGCGATCGAGTTAACGTCACAGCCGATCGCCCCTGTTACCATTAACTTTAATGCCGGAAGTGAAATAAATGCGATCGAGCCTGTTATCTTTGACAGCACTAACTGGAATGTTGCCAAAACAGTCACAGTCACCGCTACCGACGACAGCAAAGCCGAAGGTACGCACAGCGGGACGATCGCTCACACTGTTACCAGTACCGACACTAAGTATAGCGGCACGACAATTCAGGATGTAAATGTAGCGATTACCGACAACGAGACAGCAGGTGTCAGCATTACACCTACGAGCACAACTGCTACAGAAGGCGGGGCGAATGGCAGTTATACAGTCAAACTCAACAGCCAGCCGATCGCCCCTGTTACCATTAACTTTAATGCCGGAAGTGAAATAAATGCGATCGAGCCTGTTATCTTTGACAGCACTAACTGGAATGTTGCCAAAACTGTCACTGTCACCGCTACCGACGACAGCAAAGCCGAAGGCACGCACAGCGGGACGATCGCTCACACTGTTACCAGTACCGACACTAAGTATAGCGGTCAGACGGTTCAGGATGTAAATGTAGCTATTACCGACAACGACACAGCAGGTGTCAGCATTACACCTACGAGCACAACTGCTACAGAAGGCGGGGCGAATGGCAGTTATACAGTCAAACT
>NZ_JAUBOV010000013.1:0-18255 GCF_036700405.1 Microcoleus sp. T3_D1 | reverse complement strand
ATCGGCGGTGGTGGCACTGTAGCAGAACCAATCGGCGGTGGTGGCACTGTAGCAGAACCAATCGGCGGTGGTGGCACTGTAGCAGAACCAATCGGCGGTGGTGGCACTGTACCACAACCAATACTTGGGAGTCCAGGCATTGTTATTAGTCCGGCATCGGGATTAGTAACTACAGAAGCAGGTGGCACAGACCAATTCACCATCAGACTCAACCGCCCACCTACTGCTGATGTGAAAATTGGTTTGCGTAGCAGCAATGAGGCAGAGGGAGTAATTTCAACGGACTCGATTACCTTCAATTCTGTTAATTGGAATCAGTGGCAGCCGATTACGATAACTGGTGTGGACGATAAGCGTCCAGAATTCGATCGCGATAAGAATTATCAGATTGTGACTGCGCCTGCTGTCAGTGCGGATAGTGACTACAACGGCCTCAATGCACCGGATGCCCTTGTTGTTAACAGGGATAACGAGATATCGAGCTTTAATAACGAATTTAACAACAATCTACCCCAATCCTTTACGGAGGTGGCTTACAGCTTTACCAGCAACGAACTCGATCTGAAAATACCTGGTTATGTTGGCGCTAATGCGTGGGGAGACTACGACAATGACGGTGATTTGGATCTCTTGGTCATGGAAGGAGGTAGTGTACAAAACAACTACTCATTTTCTTTTCCCCGATCGCAATACACCCCGAAAGTGTACAGCAACGACAACGGTAGCTTTACACCAGTTGATATAGGCCTGCCTACCGTTTACGGAGGTTTGCTTCAGGAAAATGGGAAAGAGCATAATTCCAAGCCTTCTGCTACGTGGGGAGACAGCGACAATGATGGCGATCTCGATATCTTACTCATAGGCGTAAGAAAAGAGATAAACTCCTCTGGTACGGAGAGCTATATCCCCACCACAACACTGTGGGCGAACCCAAAGATTGAGAACAATCGACCCCCTAACTCAACCGGGGACACCACTAAATTTGCTCCAGCGGCAAGGCTGCCTGGTATGTTCAACGGTTCTGCTGATTGGGGAGACTACAACAACGATGGCAGAAAGGATCTTGTACTCACAGGCGACACGAGTTCAGGCTACATCACCAAAGTGTTCCGCAATGACCGCATTGACTTTGGCGGTGGCATTCCCTTTAACTACGGCATTCGCTTTGAAGAGGACACTGAGGTTAGCTTGCCCGGTGTGATTGGCAATGCTGCTTGGGGAGACTACAACAACGATGGCAAACCCGATATCTTGGTGGCAGGCGAAACTGCCGGTTCAGCATACGTCGCAAAATTATATAGCAATACTGGTAATGGATTTACCGAGGAGAGAAATCCACTGCTGCAAAATCAAAACAACCTCAACCAACCTATTACTTACGGCGCTTGGGGAGACTCCAACAGTGATGGACAACTGGATATCTTGCTTACAGGTACAAAGCAGGGTCCTAGCTTTACCAGGGTGCTTCTGAACAACAGCAACTATCAAGAGACTAAATTTGAGGATCGTCTGATTCCATCGGGGCCTAATGCTGGTTTCGGTGCTTGGGGAGATGAAGACAATGATGGTGATCTCGATATTCTGCTGACACAAACGGATTCTGGTAAAGGTGTCGCCAAAGTTTACCGAAATGAGTCAGACTCTTTTGAACCCATCGACGATCCAACGCTACCTAATAATGTTTACGGTCCAACTTCTTGGGGAGACTACAACAAAGACGGCAGACTCGATATTGCACTCACGACAAGAGATGATTCATCTTTTCCGGGTGGCAGCTTTGTCAAAGTCTACCGCAACGATACTCCTGATGCGAACACACCACCCTCTACACCTCAACCTCAATTTTTACAGTCTATTAATACTCCAGAAGGAGTTTTATTAACTTGGCGCCCAGCAGAGAGTAGTACCTCCATCGACTCTAAAACTCCCGATCGGGGTTTAAGCTACAATCTGAAAGTTTGGGCTACTCCTCCCAATCCCAACGCTGGTGATCAGCCCCCCATTACAGAGTACATTGTTGGCCCCATGTCCGGTGATAACGGAACTCGGCAAGTAGTGCAGTTGGGAAATGTCAACCAACCGAGGGACTACTTATACGGGGAGTACAGTTTTCTGCTGAAGCCAGATTACTTAATCCCTGCCCCGTCTTACGATCCTAATTATTCTTACAATCCACAAACTTATGAATGGAGTGTACAGGCGATCGACAGTGCTTGGGCTGGTTCACCGTTTGTCAAGGGACCAACTTTTACAGCCCCTCCTGAGTCCAATCTCAAACCAACCGTCACCATCAGCGCTACAGATCCCAATGCGGCGGAAATAGCTCTCAAGTACCCAGAAGAAGCACCGAATCCCGGAAAATTCACCATTACCCGTACTGGTGGCAGCCTAGTTAAGCCGCTGGATGTCTACTACAGCTTGGATATATTCGATAATCTAAGCTACACTCCTAAACCCGGAACTGCTATACCCGGTATGGATTACGAATTGTTTTCCGAGTCGGACCCCAGTCTGCCATTCAAACCCCGTCAGCCGTTGCCTGTCAACCAGTATGGCTGGAACATTATCACCATTCCAGCAGGTAAACGCAGCGTCAACATAGATGTCGATGTCCGCGACGGCATCGTTGACGACATCCTAGTAGAAGGCGACGAACAGGTGGTTATTACGTTAGATCCTTTCTACAACGATCCCAACAAGGTGAAGATAGGCGAGTCCTCTAGTGCTACTGTGACGATCGCGGACAACGACCCCAACACCCCGCCTGTCCTCAACTACGGCCCCGATACAACCCCTTGGCATTACGAGTCCAAAACTGTAAGCAACAGCCCATCGACATTCAACTACCAATTTCCGTCGAACACTTTCACAGATCCCGATCTAGGTGACACGCTTACCTACACAGCAACTCTTGAAAATGGCGATCCTTTACCTGATTGGCTCATTTTCGATCCAGATACTCGCACTTTCAATGGCACAAATTCTCAACCTCAAGATTTCAATATTAAGTTAATAGCAAGAGACAGAGCCGGTGCAACTGCCAGCGATACGATCCAACTGATTATGAATGACAGCCGCTTTGAAGGTACTGTCATTGACGGTTATATCTCCGGTGCAACCCTCTTCCTAGACGCCAACAAAAACGGCATCAAAGACACCAACGAACCATCCACCACAACCGATTCCGGCGGTAAATTCAATCTCAACATCCCCTTCGAGATTTTCGACACCAATAAAAACGGAGAAATCGACCCATCAGAAGGCAATCTAGTAGCCACAGGAGGCATTGACACCGCCACCGGCTTACCCCTAGAAACACCAGTCACCGCACCCCCAGATTCTAGTGTAGTCACCCTCCTAACCAGCTTAATCGCCGACTTAATCGACAAAGGAATTGAACCAGAAGAAGCCCAATCTTTAGTCAAAGCCGCCCTTTCTCTCCCCGCTGAAGTTGACCTAACTAGCTTAGATCCAATCTTAGCTACCAATAACAACCAGCCAGGGGGAGTCGAAGTCTTATCCGCAATGGTGAAAGTCCAAAACTTCATCACCCAAGCCAGCGCTTTGATTGACGGTGCTTCCAGTGCAGTCAATACCGATATTGTCAAAGCTGTTGTCAGTTCAATTACGGCTCAAATTCAATCCGGTACAGTCTTAAACCTCAGCAATGCCGCAGCCTTAGAACCAATCATTCAGCAAGCAGCCGCGAAAATCCAGCAAATAGACCCCAGTTTCAACACTCAACAAGTCAGCCAAATTACCTCGCAATCCGCGACAGTAATGGCAACAGCCAATCAGCGCATTGATGTCGCCGTCTCCAACCCAACAGCAACATCAATTCCTGAATCACTTGCCCGCCTCCAACAAGTAGCCTTGGGCCCAACAACTCAAGAATTCAAAGAAGTTGGTACAGGAAATAAACCCATTTCCCAGGTAGTAGCTGACAATACTGGTACTGCTTTAGATAGCAGAGTTGAAGCTGTAGAATTGCCGACTGGGATTGCAACTCCTGTTGTCAGCGGCGATGCTGATTTGGGCAGCAATTCCCCCAATGCAATTCTCGGTACAAATGGCGACGATATCCTGACTGGCGACAGCGGCAATAATGTCTTGATGGGGATGAGGGGCAATGATTCCCTCGATGGAGTTCTGGGGAATGACACTATTTTTGGTGGCAAAGGTAGCGATACAATCCTGGGAAGTAGCGGTGATGATGTCTTATTTGGCAACCGTGGTGCTGACATCTTGAATGGCGATGATGGTAATGATATGCTTTACGGAGGTAAGGGAGATGATTTACTCAATGGCGGTTTGGGAATTGATACTTTGGTAGGAGGAATGGGATTAGATAAATTCCTACTATCTACCAATTCCGGTACTGATACGATTACTGATTTTGAAGTCGGTAAAGATTTGTTAGTAGTGGGTAATGGGTTGAGTTTCTCGCAATTGGCAATTGCTCAAGATAGCGGTGCAACTTTAATCCGGTTGGCACAAACAGGGGAAGTTTTAGCTTCTCTGGGTGGTGTTTCTGCTAACAGTATTAGTGCTGCTAATTTCGGATTGATTTGAGATTGGGTAGGGAAACGGCATTGCCCATTAGTGTCAACTTAAGCTTTTAGTCCGTTAGTCTTCTCGCTCATCCGTCAGTCCGCCAGGGGTTGAAACCCCTGTCTAATAGCTAAAGTCCTCGCTATGAGGACTAATGAGTTCTTCAGTCCTCATAGCGAGGACTTTAGCTTTGAGACAGGGAATTCATTCCCTGTCGGACTATCGGTTTTACCTTAACTTGTCACAAATGGTTATATCCGATCGCCCAATCGGGCAATTTCATCATCCAATCCGGTTGATTTTACCCATTACCCGAAATCAGGATACGGCAGTGCCATGTCCCTACAATCGATCGCGTGATGCTTACATCCGAGGCGGTTAATGATTATTTTAGGGTAGGGAAACTGTATTGCCGTTTCCAGAGTTGCCGTGTTATTGATGGTTAGATCTGAGATTTTGCACAATTTTCCATCATCCTTTTATGAACACGCAAGATGCCTGTTCCACAAAAAAAATTATCTCTTGTGGAACGGGCATCTTGCCCGTTCTTCAGAATGATGCAAGATGTGAGTTATATCCTACCTTTCATATCAGCATCGCTGATATCGCATTCCCGGTAACTGCGAAACTAATCCCAACAATTCCAACTGCAAAAGTATACTAGAAACTGTTCCTGCTTCTAATCCCGCTGCTTCCACAATTACATCAAAAGAAATCGGCCCAGATACGATCGCACCTAACACCTTAGCCAATTCCGGCTCCAACGGCGGCCCTTGCTTCTCCACCGTCGGATTTGGAGGAAATAGCGACAACTGCTCGGCTCTATCCAATTTTGGCATAGCTCCGAGCATTTCCAACAACCTGTCTTCGCTTAACAGTCGATCGCGACCAGGCAGAATCGGATGAGCACCTTTACTCAGCAACTCCAAACACCCAAACGAACGCTCATCATCCAATCTTGCCGTCAAAACATACACATCCCGGCAAAAATCATTAGCTTGATAAGCAGTAATTAAAGCACCCGATTTGTGCGGAGCTTCTATCACGATTGTAGCGCGACTTAAGCCAGCAATTATGCGATTTCGGCGCGGAAAATTAGTTTTATTCGGTTGAGTTCCCGCCGGATATTCGCTAATTACCAATCCCTGCTGCAAAATGCGATCGCACAACCTCTCATTTTGTTTAGGATATACAATATCTACTCCCGTCCCCACCACTGCGAAAGTCCTTCCTCCCGCCTCCAAACAGCCTGTATGAGCCTCTGTATCAATGCCCGCAGCCAATCCCGAAACCACAGTAAAACCGCTTCTAGCCAAAGCCGTACTAAATTTGCGAGTCCACCTTCTGCCGTATTCCGAAGGGCTGCGAGTACCAACTATTGCCACTGTCGGCGTAATTCCTTGATTCTCTTTTACATCAACTAAACCGCGATAATACAACACTGGTGGCGGATTGGGAATTTCCAATAATAAGCGGGGATAATCTGGATCGGCGGGCGTCCAAAAACAGGGATTTTTTATAAGATGTTTTTCGATAAATTCTTCAGGATTAAGTTTAGTTCGTTCTTGGGAAATTGTTTCAATTATCTGCTTACCAAACCCTTCGACTCGCATGAAATCTACTGGTTTTGCCGTCCAAGCTTCTGCCAAACTATTGAAATTTTGGTGCAATCTTTGCAACAAAATCGGCCCGATACCGTTAATTTGCGACCATGCTAACCAGTAAGCGCGTTCTTCTAGCAACGAGTTACCCTCAACTTATCTGAGAATAATTTTATCATCTTCGGTTGAATATAGTAGGGAAACGGCACTGCCGTGTCCTCTATTTCTTGGGTGGGGAAACGGCACTGCCGTGGCCTGTATTTTCACAGATAGCCTGGTACAGAAATAGCACTGCCGTGTCCTGTATTTACACGGATTTCAAACTGTTATATAAATATTTTTTTACGAACCGCGAAGGCGCGAAGAATGCGAAGGGAATTAATACCAATTTTTTATGAGGCCCCGTAGAATCTGATCCCCCCTAACCCCCCTTAATAAGGGGAGTAGGGGGTGGGACAAGATTATTCTCAAAGTCAACCCCTACTCCCCAACAACCAGAGGGATTTAGGGGGATCGAGATATGTGCAACTTCACATTAAATTGGTATAAGAAGGATGTTGACAATTACTGGCTAGGTTTTCCAATCTACAAAACGGGCATAAATATAAGCAATAACTTCTCCGATCACAGTGCGAAAACCTTCGCTGGATTTCCACCATTCTTGGGAATTGTAATCTTGCGGTTCCGCCGCTATAATCCCGACTTTAATCTCAGGATTCAGCACTTCTTTGAAAACAATCCAACTTCTGCGGGCGTGAGGGCCAAAAGAATAAAGATTAATTGACTCAACTTTTATGGCAGAAGCAGCCAGCCAATCGCGAAGTGCGATCGCAGAAGCAGCAGTGCGGTGTTTGACAACACTCGCTGCTGGTACTGCTACTACTTTGTTTTTATCAAATCCTAGCGCAATACAAGTCGCGGCAGTTAGTGCAGCATAATTTTTATATTCAGCAAGATAGAAGCCTTTACTTAAAGGAGCTCCTGTGGTAATTAATTGGCGGTATTCGCCTTTTTTGAATTCGGCGATCGCACTTTCGATCGCATAATCCGGCAACCAGCCTTCGACAACCAATATATCTGCTTTAATCGGCGCATTTACCGCCAAAAATGGATGGATATTTGTGAGAATTAAGATCATTGCAATTATTAATCCCATCAGAGCAATTACCCAACCTTCCTTGGTAACTGCCCACATTTCTCGACGGCGGATTAGACGAATTCTCATTTTAACTCGATCTAGATGTTTTCGGGTATGGAGGCAGATTCGGCTAGACTGGGGAAGAGGGAAATACTGGGAAAGTGATAGAATTTCCCAATGCCCAATGCCCCATTCCCAATGCCCCATTCCCAAATTATTGGTGTTTCAGATACTCAAAAACGCTTTTATCCCCGATATCCTGCGGCATCGGTTGAAAAAACTTGCGTACAGCAAAGATGATAAACAAAGCCGCCCAAACTGCCAGCAAAAATTGTTCATTTTCGGCTGACAAAAAACCGAAAATATGTCCTAAAATTAAGAGAGGAACTCCCGGAGTCAAAAACTTAGTTTCGAGGCGATTAAAGCAGAATGCTTCCTTAAAATAAATGCCATTTAAGGCCGCAAAAGTAAAGCCAATTCCCCACAACGTCGCGGGATGTTCGTACACTGCTAAAGCTAAGGGTTCGCTGCTTTGTAGGGCGACAAACAATGCTGCCGCGCCGCCGATCGCCCAAAACGCCTGTAGTGTTCGGTGTAGCGCAATCATGTAAATGTGAATAGTTGCTAAGCTGACGCCTAAAGCTATCCAGAAACAAGCAAAAACAGGCGTTACAGCTTGGATTGCCATCGGGTTGTCGCCCTGTTGTAGCACCAGAGTAGCGCCGATCGCAAAACACAGCGCCGCCACCCCCAATCCAGCGCGGTAAATCAACACTCCCGTGCGATCGTTTTGAGTAATCGTAAATTCGCCGAATTGTCCTTGATAGACTGGCGATTCATCAGGTGATTTCAGTAGTTGCATTACAGCTTCCTCCTATCAGACACGAATGTACTTCTGCCAAGATATACTTTATTGATAAACCGATCCAGCGAGACCTAGCGATGCCTAAATTTAACAAGCCTAAACTTAACCAGCCTAAAGTTAACAAGTCTAAAGTCAACCAATCTCAATTGGACGATCGCCCCGATCAAAGCCAATCCCTTTCTTCAGAATCCGAACTTCCTCCAGTTCAGCTTGATGAAACCATTGTAGCAGGCAGAAGACCGAAACCGGTAAACGACTTTCAGCGCCTGCTGGAGGAATTATCCGAATTGAGAGCGGGGTTCGATCCAGAAATGTTAGCTCATCTCGATAAAAATATCCCATTTAATACCCAGCAATTTGAAACGAAAATCAGCAAAATTTTGGGATCAAAAAATATTGATGTCAGCCTAAAAAATTCCGTCAAATATCTAAATTACATCAAGCAAAATATTCAACTCCCCTGCCACGTTACCGGCATAGAAGAGTTTGAATGGGAAGAAGAATATACAATGGGTTCGGGCAGCAAAAAAGAATATGCACGGCTCAAAAAAACTCAACCTTCTTATACTGATAGATTCACCATTAATCGGTTGGAGGATTTGGTGGTTCAGGAAGAAGGCATATTTGTGGAAGTGCAGCGCGTCGGCGATCGCCAAAAGTTTATGTTGCCTTTATCTGAGTTAGAATCAGTTGATGTAACCTCCCGCAACAATCAGTTATTAGATGATTATGCCGTGTGGTTTATCAATTATTAAGGAAGAGTGGAAAAGTGAAAAATTGGGGGAGGGGAAGAGGGGAAGAGTGGGAGAAGGAGAGAGTGGGGGATGGGAAAAATCTTCCTTCTTCCTTCTTTTTGACATCCGTTACATCCGCCCTTGCGAATCCGTTGCCGAACTTCCTCCTTCCCTCTCCCTGACATCCGTTACATCCGTTACATCCGCCCTTGCGAATCCGTTGCCGAACTTCCTTCTTCCTTCTTAATTAAATTGAAGCCGACAAGTGCGATCGCGAAACCAAAGCCAAAGCTTCAACCAAACTGCGAACAGCCGCAATCATCGCCACTTCGCTATTAAGTTGGCTGACAGCAGAACCGACACCAACACCCGCAGCACCGGCTCCAATAGCGAGGGGTGCGGTGACGCTGGAGATACCGGAAGCGCAGAGTACGGGGACGGATACGGCGCGGGAAATTTCAAAGGCTGCGGCCAAAGTAGGCGCTGCTTTTTCAATTAATCCCAAGGTGCCGGCGTGAATTGGTTGGGCGCTGGTGCCACCTTCTGTTTGAATGATGTTAGCGCCAGCTTTGACTAATTCAATTGCTAATTGCACTTGTTTGTCGAGTACCAAAATGTGGGGAACTGTCACAGAAAGAGTGATGTTCGGAAATAGCGATCGAGTTTCGCGAGTCAACTGCAAAACTTCCTCAGCTTCAAAGCGGCGGCCTACTGCGTAGAAAGCATCAAAGTTACCAATTTCAATCAAATCAGCACCAGCTTCTACCGCAGGCACAAACTTTTCCGGTTCCACAGCCGATACACAAATTGGCAAATTTGTCAACTGTTTTGCCATCAATACCAAATCGCGATCGGCAGCAATATCGACAAAGGAAGCACCGCCGATATCCGCTGCTTTGACGACAGCCGCAACGTTGGCGGCATCAAAATTATTTAAACCGCTGATAATTTTCAGGGCGCGACCTTGCTCAAAAGCGCGCTGCAATTTAGAATTTACACTCATCGTTAGTTTTCCAACTCAAAAAATTTCTTAGACTCATTTTGACACAAATTAGAAGAATTTTTGATTTTTAATTCTTAATTTTTAATTACTTCCCGGCTGTCGAAATTTGTAAACATCTTTGATAACTTGTGCCCAGCCGCCAGAGAGAGATTCGAGAATACGAGCTCCCTTTTCTTTCGTCGCCGCCGTCGCATCGCCCAACACACCGCTTTGTGTCAACTCTCGCGTCAGCCAAGCAAAAGGCAAATTCCCTTCCATACTCAGCAAACTGTCTGTTGGTAAACCCTGCGGGTACTCGCAAACAGCCAGTTCCATTTTCACCTGTTCGGGCAAAATTGACAACATCAAACTCGTTTCTGCATCACCTGCGTGAATTCCCAACTCCAACTCTTTCGCAGTTAATAATTCAGAAGCCACATTCGGAACCCGCCACACAAACAGCGGAAAAACAGAGAAATCCTGATATTTTTGATGAATATCCCGCGCCGCAATTTCCATCACCTGCGGCTGTCCGCCGTGACCATTCATTAACACTAATTTACGAAATCCCGCCTGATAAATACTCTCCGCAATTTCACTGATTACTGCTAAAAGTGTCTGAGCACTGAGCATAATTGTACCGGGAAAATGGCAGTGTTCGTTTGACTTTCCGTAGTAAAGAGTTGGCAAAGCATAAGCGGGAATATTTGCCTCTAACTTGGCCAGGGCTTTGCCTGTCACCGCCGCGCTAATTGCCGCATCTACAATTAAAGGCAAATGGGGGCCGTGCTGTTCGATCGCACCTAGCGGCTGAATTATCACAGTATTTTCTTTATCCGGCATAGACTGAATTTCTGTCCAAGTCAGATATGGAAAAAAGCGCGATTCTGGAATAAAATTGTGCATATTACGATTCTACAAGCTCAAGGGCAAAAGTTATGAACACATTTGAGCGCCTAAAGATCGAGGGGTTTCGCCGTTTGTTTTCGGCAGAGGTGGAAATGCGAGATCTGACAGTGATGATTGGTGCTAACGGTGTTGGGAAAAGTTCTTTCTTAGAAATATTCTCACTTTTAGCAGCATCAGCGAACGGTCAGTTACAGTCCAAAATTTCCGAGTTGAGCGGTCTAACTCAGATGGTAACATTAGACCGGGCTGATAGCGTGTCAATCTCCTTATCAATGCCTATAGAGAATCAGGAACCCCTTAACTATTCTCTGAAACTTGCAACCAAAGGTCAATTCTATGAAATTGGTTCAGAAACTCTAATCCAACAGCGCGATCCCAATGCTTCTCAACCTTTTAAGTATATTGAATCTCGCGGTTTAGATGTCAAATATTTCAGTCCAGACGATGAAAAGCTACTACGTCCAAACTGGCAGTACAATCCTTTGGAAAGCTCACTCGCTCAGGTTCCTAAGATGTATCGGGAACCAGAAACATTGAGGCAGCACTTAGCTTCATGTAGCTTTTATAAGGCTTGGGAGTTGAATCTTTCCCCTCAAAGTCCTATACGTTTACCTCAATCTATGCGTCCTGCAACTTTGCCCGGTACCAAGGGAGAAGATTTAGTTTCATGCCTTTATTATCTGCGAGAAACAGATCCAAATCGATTTGAAATTATTCAAGATACACTGGCTGCAGCTTTTCCTGATTTTGAAAGGTTGAGTTTTCCGCCAGTAGCAGCCGGAACTTTAGCAATGACTTGGAAGGATCGAAATTTTTCTCATCCTTTTTATATGCACCAACTATCCGAGGGAACGCTGCGATTTCTCTGGTTAATCACCTTACTGCAAAGTCGAGATTTGACCGCTGTCACGCTGATTGATGAGCCGGAAGTTAGTTTACATCCAGAGTTGTTACAACAACTAGCTCATGCTATGAGAGAAGCTTCTCAAAGAACTCAACTAATTGTAGCAACTCATTCAGATAGACTGATCGGATTTTTAGAGCCTAAAGAGGTGCTTGTCTGCAATACTGAAGATGGATTAACAACTCTAACTTGGGCTGACTCTATAGACTTAGAACACTGGTTAGAAGATTATAGCTTGGATCAGCTTTGGGCAATGAATATCATTGGAGGCAGACCGTGAAGATTGCCATCATAGTAGAAGGAAAAACAGAAACAGCTTTTATGCCTATATTGCGAAAATTTTTGGAATCGCGTTTGCAGCAAATGCCAAAACTCGATACTAAACCTCAACACGGTCGCATTCCTAAAGAAGACAAGCTAAAGCGTGTAGTTGAAAATTTTTTAGGAAAAGATGGTTATGATGCTGTAATTGCATTAACAGATGTTTATACAGGAACTAAAGATTTTAAAGATGCAGGAGACGCTAAGGCTCAAATGAAAAAATGGGTGGGGGAAAATCCTAAATTTTATCCCCATGCAGCTTCCCATGACTTTGAAGCTTGGCTGTTACCTTTTTGGTCAAAAATTCAGCAAATATCAGGAGGCAATAGAGCCGTTCCTAGCGGTTCTCCTGAACTGGTCAATCACAATAATCCACCTTCTTATCGGATTAAAGAAATATTTGAACAGGGAAAACGTCGCAGTTATGATAAAGCACGGGATGCCAAAAGAATATTAGAGGGACAAAATCTCATGGAGGCTGCCGCAGTCTGTCCAGAATTAAAGGCTTTTCTGAATACTATTTTATCTCTTTGTGGGGGCGAATTGATTCCTTGACCCCGCCCAAAAACGGATACGAGCCCGCGATTCCTGTTGTGGAAAAAGCGAGATTTTAGACCAAGCTCTGGCGCGGGTTTCACACCTTGCTCGCTATATGTATATACTGTGCTGTGCGGTCACGCAAGCACTCCTAAACAACGCTTTTTACTTTCCCAAGAGCTCCTCCTATCATCAAGCGTGCAAGCTTTCACTCTTCGTGCGAGCATCCCGATCGCTAAAAATATATAAAGCGATCGGGATGCTCGCACTCCTAAAAAACGCTTTTTACAAAATAGGACGGCTCCCAATCAACTAGCCTGAAAACTAAAAAGTAATTTCCCAGATAGATCGCATATTCTGTATGTGGGTAGAGCCTATAATATAGCAGATGCTTTAATAGCGCGCTGATAATATACGCTCGCCAGCTCAGACCGAAAGACATAGAGACGACTAATTGATGGAAGCTTGGCAAACCCCACAAACTCATTTAACCGACATTCCGATCGCCGATGAACTGTCGCGCCGCATCCCTCGATCGCACGATTGCAAAGCAGAAAACCGAGCGCTGCAAACGCTGGCTAGACAACTGGCAACCTCACCCCACACCCTGCTCAAAACACTGGTGGCGATCGCTCAAGATTTGTGCGGCGCAGGAAGCGTCGGAGTCTGCTTGCTAGAAGAAAATGCAACTTCCGAACAAATATTTCGCTGGGAGGCCTTGGCGGGCGCGTGGGAAGTCACAGAGCACAGAAACACACCCCGCACATTGCGTTGGTCGGGAGCAGGCCTAGATCGCCAAACTCCCCAGCTTTACTTCGCTCCCGAACAATACTTCACCGACTTACAGCAGCTAGAAAAGCCGATCGCCGAAGCGTTAGTCGTGCCGCTGCAAGTAGAAAATCAACCGCTGGGGGCAATATGGATTGTATCTCACGAGGACGATCGCCAGTTCGATGCCGAAGACTTGCGGATCGCGATCGCCCTAGCAGACTTTGCCGTTGCCGCCGTACAAATCGATCGCGCCAATCGAACCAAAGAAGCTTTGCGACAAAGCGAAGAACGCTGGCAGCTAGCCTGTGCCGGCAACAACGACGGCATTTGGGATCACAACCTGCAAACAAATTGCTCTGTAGTGAGCGATCGCTTTTTAGAGATTTTGGAACGTAGGCCCGAAGAAGTCAAAAACTTCAGCCAATATTTGAGCTACATTCATCCCGATGATGTGGAGATAATGCAAAGCAATTGGCAGCAGCACTTGCATCGAGAAACCTCACATTACTGCTGCGAGTACCGCGTTCGCTGTCCCGACGGGCGCTACAAATGGATTTTAGCCAGAGGGCGAGCAATTTGGGACGAGTCAGGCAATCCCTTGCGGGCCGTGGGCTCCCTCACAGATATCAGCGATCGCAAACAAACTGAAATTGCCTTGAAACAAAGCGAAGAACGTTTGAGCGTCGCCATCGAAGGCTCAGGCATGGCAACCTGGGATTTTGACGTGCGAACAAATCGAGTAATTTGGTCGGCGACCCATTTCAGCATTTTGGGCTGCGAACAGACACCGGGCGGCGAAGTAAGCGTAGCTGTGTGGCAAAACTGCGTGCATCCAGACGACTTAAAGCAAGTCCTGCAGGCAATAGAAACAGCTAGGCAAACGAGATCGCTCTACTCCCCCGAATACCGGATCATCCGGGCCGACACACGAGAAATCCGCTGGTTGAGCGCGTTCGGGCGCTATCTCTACGACGCCGCAGGCGAAGCAGTGCGGTTTATCGGAGTATTATTTGATGCTACCGATCGCAAAATGGCCGAACTGGCCTTGCAAGAAAGCAACAATCGCTTTCATTTAGCTACAAGGGCGATCGACGGCATGGTGTTTGAGTGGGATTTCGCATCGAACTCAGTTTACCGTTCCGAGGGACTGTCCTCGATCGTCGGTGTCTGCCCAGAGGATGCATCGGCAACAGCAGAGTGGTGGAGAGAACGCATCCATCCCGTCGATTTGGCACGCATCCAAGCCGGGGGGCAATCAATCTTGAATATTCCCGATCGCTATGAAATCGAGTACCGAGTTCAGCACGAAGACGGGCGCTGGATCGATGTTTGGGAGCGCGGCTGTTTGATCCGCAACCAGCAAGGCGAAGTGACCAAAGTTGTCGGCTTCACAAGCGACATTACCCAGCGCAAACAAACAGAAGCAGCACTGTGCGATCGTGAAACCCACCTGCAGTTGATTCTCGACAGCGCCAAAGACTACGCCATCATCACCCTCGACACCGGCGGACACGTTACCAGTTGGAACGCAGGGGCCCAGAGATTGCTGGGCTATTCCGAAGCTGAAATCGTCGGGCAAGACGGACGAATCATCTTCACCCCAGAAGACTCAGCAGCCAGAAAGCCGGAAGCAGAAAGGCACAGCGCCCTGACGAAGGGAAGAGGAGAAAACGAGCGCTGGCACGTCCGCAAAGACGGCAGCCGCTTTTGGGGCAGCGGGCTGGTGAGGCCCCTGCGCGACGCAGCAGGCGAGGTGCAAGGTTTCCTGAAAATCATGCAGGACAAAACCGAGCGGCGGCAAATAGAAGAAGCACTGCGGCACAGCGAAAATCTCTACCGCACCCTCGCCGATGGCGTCCCGGAATTAATGTGGATCAACACCGCCGACGGCAGGTTAGAGTTTTGCAACCAACACTGGAAAAACTACACGGGCATGATGCCAGAATTGCCGCTGGCTGCGCCGGTGCTGCAATTATTTCATCCTGACGATCTGCCAGCAGTTGTCGCCACGCGCACTCCTGCGATTGCAGCAGGGGAAGCCTACGAATTCGAGTGTCGGGTACGCAGGTTTGATGGTAATTACCGCTGGCATCTAGCGCGACTTGTTCCCGTCAAAGACAGGGGGGGAAAGGTGGTGCAATGGGCTGGTATCGGCATTGATATTGACGATCGCAAACGAGCAGAAGAAAGCTTAGCAGAAAGCGACCGCCGCTTTCGCTTCCTGGCTGAGTCGCTGCCCCACCTGATTTGGAACGTAACCTCCGCCGGGGAAATTCGCTTTACCAATCAACAAAAATGGTCGGAATATCTGGGAATGTCTTACGAGGAAGCAGCGAGAAACAATTGGGAATCCCTAGTCCCGCCCTCGGATTTGGCAGAATCTTGGGCCCGCTGGCAAGAATGTCTAACCAGCGGAGAAGTTTATCAACTCGAGCTGCGCCTCCGGCGGGCAGCAGACCAAATGGAACGCTGGCATTTGTCCCGCGCCGTGCCAATTCGCGACGCAGGGGGCGAAATTGTCGAGTGGATCGGCACGAATACTGATATTCACGATCGCAAACAAGCCCAACTCAACGAGCAGTTTCTCTCCGAGCTCGAAGTCCGCTTGCGGCAGGGCATCAACCCCGCAGAAATGTTGTCGGAAGCGATGAACAGTCTGGGAGAATATTTAAAGGTCGATCGCTGCGTGTGGCACGAAATCGATGTAGAAGCCGATCGGGCAATTGTCCGGCAAGACTGGCACCAGTCCGACTTGGCCAGCACCGTCGGCACCTATCAAATCTCAGACTTTAAGACGGCAGAACTGAAAGCTCTGTCTATGGCAGGTCAAACCCTTGTCATCTCAGATATCGCTAATCACCCCCATACAGCGCATTTATTCGATAACTACGGTGCCGTCTCGATTCGTGCTTTGGTCGATGTTCCCTGCCTTCAGGAAGGGCGCTGGGTGGCTCTTTTGCTGGTGACATCAAAGGTGGTTCGGCACTGGCGGCCCGATGAAGTTTGGCTGATGCAAGAAGTGGTGGCTCGCCTCTGGGCGGTGATCCTGCACGCGCGAGCCCTGCATGAGCTGCACGAAAGCGAGGCTCGGTTCCGCGCTCTAGCTGACAACATCGCTCAGTTGGCATGGATGACAGATCCTACTGGCTCGATTTTCTGGTACAACCAGCGCTGGTTTGACTACACCGGCACCACCCTAGAAGAAATGCTAGGCTGGGGCTGGCAAAAGGTGCACCACCCGGAACACCTCGATCGCGTTGTCGAAAAATTTAGGCGCTGCATTGAAACAGGCGAACTCTGGGAAGATACTTTCCCTTTGCGCGGCAAAGACGGATCGTACCGCTGGTTTCTCTCCCGCAGCGTGCCGATTCGCGACGATGGAGGCCAGGTGCTGCGCTGGTGTGGCACCAACACTGATATTACCGATCGAAAAGTTGCAGAAGCAGAACGGGAACGCCTTCTAGCACGGGAAAAGGCAGCGCGGGAAGAAGCAGAACAGGCTAACCGCGTCAAAGACGAATTTTTGGCTGTTTTGTCCCACGAATTGCGGACTCCCTTAAACCCGATTGTGGGCTGGGCGAAGCTGCTTCAATCGAATCTTCTGACACCCCAAAAGCAGCGTTACGCCTTAGAGACGATCGAGCGCAACGCCAAACTGCAAACCCAGCTTATCGAAGATTTGCTCGATGTGTCGGGGATTCTGCAAGGCAAGGTCAGCTTGAATATTGCACCTGTGGATTTAGCCGGGGTCATCGGCGCCGCTATTGAAACGGTGCGTCTGGCGGCGGAAGTCAAGTCGATTCAAATCAGCACTCAATTTGCACCGAATCTCGGCCCGGTGTTGGGCGATGCGGGCAGACTTCAGCAGGTAGTCTGGAATTTGCTGTCAAATGCCGTCAAGTTCACCCCGCCGTCCGGCAAAATTGAAGTCGTTCTCGATCGGGTGGACACCAACGCCCAAATTACTGTAACTGATACGGGAAAAGGTATCGAACCTGATTTTCTGCCCTATGTATTCGACTACTTCCGGCAAGCTGACAGCTCGATGACGCGCAAGTTTGGCGGATTGGGTTTAGGATTGGCGATCGTCCGCCATCTCCTCGAACTCCACGGCGGCACGGTGAAATCGGAAAGTGCAGGCGAAGGACAAGGCGCGACATTTACAGTCAGGATACCCCTGATGCCCGTGCAACCTCAGACAAGTCTTGCTGCTGCTGGGCCGGAGCAATCCTTCAATTTGAGCGGTATCAAGGTGTTAGCCGTAGATGATGATGCCGATGCGCTAGATTTAGTGGTTTTTCTGCTTGAGGATTGTGGGGCAAGCGTTACAGCAGTTTCTAACGCGGCCGATGCCTTGGCGGTTTTAACTGAGTCTGTGCCGGATTTGCTGTTGAGCGATATAGGAATGCCTGATACCAACGGTTATCTGTTGCTGCGGCAGGTTCGGGCTCTGCCGCCCGACAAAGGGGGACTGGTTCCGGCGATCGCCCTCACGGCTTATGCTGGAGAAATTGACTATCAGCAGGCCCTGGCTGCGGGGTTCGGGCGCCACATTTCTAAGCCTTTAGACCCCGACAAGTTGGTGCAGGCAATTTGGGAGGTAGTCGATCGATCGGGCAAAAACATTGTTTAAAGTATTTTTGTGTCGGAAAAGTCTTTATTTAATGAACCGCGAAGACGCAAAAAACGCGAAGGAATAAAGGAAGAAAAAAGGAAAAAGTTAATAATTTCAACTCCGGTTATATCTGAAATACTGCACCCTTCTCACTAATGATTTTATTGAGTGGCTATGAGCAACGGCCCGCAAGAAAATTCACTCTTTGTGGAAGCGGGCGGAAAGCCTGTTCATAAAAATGGTGCAATAGTTGATACTCCCCATGCCGTGCATGCGAGGGGATTCTTGAAGAACCCAGAGTCGGATTTTCAAAGGCGCTATCAATTC
>NZ_JAUBOV010000204.1:0-1308 GCF_036700405.1 Microcoleus sp. T3_D1 | reverse complement strand
ATTCAAGGCGACTGAAGTCGCAGCCGCTTTCCTCCCCATGTCTAAAGCCAGGGGCTTCTCGCTCGTTTTCCGGTGAATTTGATAACCAAGTTTTAACGAGAATAAAAGCTTCAGAGAGAGATCGTGAAGTTTGGAAGAGGTTTGGCGATACGGTGGGCTGGCGAAAAAACAGGGACTGGCTGGAACTATGGGATATCAATTTTTCAACATTAGCACCAGAAGGTCACCTCCCTTGGCTTTCCAGCACGGTTCGTTATGGTTTTAACTGGGTGGAGTGGGTGTGTCGTGACTCTCTTCTCTCGAGTGGAGACTTTTAAGCTTTAACATTAAGGTTTGTATTCAATAAAATCATGGAAGTCCAACCGAGAGAAATTCAAACCTATGAAACTTTAGAGGGAAAAATCCCTTTTGAAGAGTGGCTTGATTCTTTGCGCGATCGCGAAGGGAAAGCTAAAATAAAAGGTAGACTTCAGCGAGTTGCTCTTGGTAATTTAGGAGACTGTAAATCAGTAGGAGAGGGAGTTTATGAGTTGAAAATCGACTGCGGCCCAGGCTACCGGGTTTATTTTGGAGAAAGAGACTCAACTATTGTACTGCTTCTCTGCGGTGGAGATAAAAGTACCCAAGATCGAGATATTCGCAATGCCAAAGAATACTGGATAGAATTCAGGAGTAGAAACAATGCCTAAAACCCACAGTTATCATGACTATCTGATTAAATCCCTCCAAGAAATTGAAGAAGCTGCTGCTTATATTCAAGCAATTTTAGAAGAAAAAGAACCGGAATCTGAACTGTTACTGACGGTACTCAAAGACGTAGTGAAAGCTCAAGATAAACTCTCTATCATGACTGAAGACGAACAACAGAATTGGGAGAAACTTGAGGAATTGTTGAAAGCATCAGGGGGAGAAGAGATTTACCGATTTATTGGTTTGCTGAAGGCTTTAGGATTAAAGACAGATATTGCAGTTAGTCAATGTCAGACTCCAGACGCATCAATGCTAGAATCCCCATCTCGCGTCGAGACTTGTAAATTGTAACGTCTTACCAAATTACTCAAGAGTAGAAACTAGCTATTTTTTTATCTGCTGTAATAATAGCAGCTTAATTTATTTTCGGCAACCGCAGATATCAGCAGATAAACACACATGAACGCAGATAAAATTCCATTGGCGTTCATCGGCGTTTATCGGCGGTTAAAACTGAGATGTTGCACCATTCTCAATAAGCCTTTTATGAACAGGCTTTTCGGCCTGTTCCACAAAGAGTGAATTTTCTTGTGGAACAGGCCGAAAAGCCTGTTCTTG